>JAFSAK010000016.1 GCA_017441045.1 Clostridia bacterium | reverse complement strand
TATTATGTGGTATAATAAAATGAATAAATATTTCATAGTCGGGGGAGAATTTTATGTTATCCGATTCTGTTAAATTGGGCGAAGGCGTAGTCGGCAGATTTATTAAAAACGACCGATTCAATACTACCCTTATTTCCTTCAATTTTTATATGCCGTTAAAGGAAGAAACTGTGGCTCCAAATGCACTGCTTCCTTTTGTGCTTACCACTTGCAGCGAAAAATACCCCGATTTTTCCAAACTTAATTATAAACTTACCCGTCTATACGGCGCAGAACTTATTTCGTCCTGCGAAAAGGTGGGGGATTATCAACTTCTTAAAATGGCAATTTCTGTTATAAACGATGAATTCACCATTGATGAAGAGGATCTCACCAGTCAGGCCTGTGAACTGCTTACCGACCTTATTTTTAAACCTAAAGCGGTAGATGGCGAATTTGCGCAGGAAGATACCGAAAGAGAAAAACGCAAAGCGATAGAGCATATAATGGGCGAAATGAGCGAAAAGCGTACCTATGCTAAAAAAAGAGCCATTGAAGAAATGTTTAAAGGCACTCCCTTCGGCATCTCAAAATGCGGTACCGTAGAGCAGGTAGAAGCGATTACGGGAAAGGTGCTATATGATGCTTGGGAAAATATGCTTAAAACGGCGTATGTTCGGGTAAATGTTGTTTCAAGCGCGCTTCCTAAAGGGCTTTTCGAAACCATAAGTGAAAATTTTGCGGGAATTGTTCGTGAGAATATTACTGATTGCAGTTTAAATACCTGCCTTGCTCCCGTAAAAAATCCCATAACAGTAACCGAAAATATGGATATTACTCAAGGTAAACTTGTTCTTGGATTTACAAGCGAAATGCACGGTGCAGACAGAGAAACCGTCGCGCTTTCTTTAATGTGCGATATATTCGGCGGCGGCCCATATTCCCGTTTATTTAATAATGTTCGCGAGAAATTGAGTTTGTGTTATTATTGCGCGGTAGGACTTACTAAAATTAAGGGCTTTTTGACCGTTGATTGCGGAATAGACCCGCAAAATGAAGAAAAAGCCATTAAAGCAATATGCGACCAGCTGTTTATAATGAAAAAGGGTATGTTTACCGACTTTGAGTTTGAATCATCGGTTAAGAGTATGAAGGATTCGCTTAAAGCGTATTATGATAGTCAGGCAACCCTTGATATGTGGTATTCTCTTAAAATCTTTGAGGAAAATCCATTGTCGCCCGAAGAACTTTCCGATTTAATTTCATCTGTTTCCAAAGAAGAGGTTTGCGATGCGGCAAAGGGAATTGAATTGCATACCATATATACTCTTAAACCCTGCGAGGTGGAAAATGCATGATAAAAAAGCAATATTTTGAAGGTCCTTTTAATGAGGGATACGTTAAGGCCGTTCATCCTTCGGGTCTGGAAATTTATATAATGGAAAAGCCGAAATTTGACTCTTTTCATGCGGTTTTCGGCACCCGATACGGCTCTATTGATACGGTTTTCAGTAAAGATGGCGGAGAGGAAGTAAGTGTGCCAGAAGGCATTGCCCACTTTCTTGAACATAAGTTATTTGAAAGCGAGGAAGGGGATGCTTTTACCCGATTTGCCGTAACAGGCGCATCGGCTAACGCTTATACTTCTTTTGACCGCACTTGTTATCTTTTCTCTTGCAGCGATAATTTTTATGAAAATTTAGGGATATTGCTTGATTTTGTTCAGCACCCTTATTTTACAGAAGAAACAGTACAAAAAGAGCAGGGAATAATCGGTCAGGAAATAGGAATGTATGATGATAGCGCACCTTGGCGCGTTATGTTTAATATGCTTAAAAATATGTACCGTGAGCATCCAGTGAGGATAGATATCGCGGGTACGGTTAATTCCATAGCTCAAATAGATTCAGGGCTTTTATATAAGTGCTATGAAACCTTTTATAACCCATCAAATATGTTTATCTGTATTGCGGGTAATGTTGATACGGATAGAGTTTTAAAACAGATAGAAGAAAGCATAATTTATTATCCCCCCGTAGAAATATCGAGAAAAGAATTTCTTGAGGATGAAACAGTTGCGGAAAATTATGTGGAACAGAAACTTTCGGTTGCCATTCCCGCTTTTTGCTACGGATTTAAGCAGAAAATTACTACTCCCCACCGAAGTTTAAAAACCAAGGTTTGTATGTCCCTTCTTTTAGAAATCATTTGTGGAGAAGCGTCGCCTTTATATGCCCGTTTGGTTCGGGAAGGACTTATTAATGATGAATTTGCCAGCGAATATTTTTGCGGCAGAGGTTACGCCGCTATGATATTTGAGGGCGAGTCCAATAATCCTAAAAAAGTAGCAGAAGAAATTAACGCCGAAATCGAAAGAATCCGTCAAAACGGCATAGATAAGAAGTTGTTTTCGGCCGTTAAATGCGGTATGTACGGCGATGCCGTAAGAAGAATGGGAAGCGTTTCGGGAAGCGCAATGTCCCTCGTTGAAGGGGCGGTAAGCGGCTACGAAATTTACGAAGAAATTAAACTTTTAAAATCGGTAACCGCCGAAAGCGCCCTTAAAAGATTAGATGCTTTCAGCGAGGAAAATGCAGTTCTTTCAGTAATACTTCCTAAGGAGGAATAATATGAGTTACGAAGTAGAAATTTTTGGTTTACATTTAACCATAAACCCTATCGCTTTTACACTTCCCATAGGTAAAAACGGTTGGGATGTTTATTGGTATGGTATAATTATTGCCTTGGGCTTTTTGTTGGCCGTAGTTTACGCTCTTATTTACAACGAAAAGCGGTTTGGTATAAATACGGATAAAATGCTCGATGTGGTGTTGGTTACCGTTCCTGTTGCCATACTTTGCGCCAGAGCATATTATGTGATTTTTGATGGTGTACCCCTTGCAAGTTTCAAGGATTTCTTCGGTTTCGGAGATTCTTCGGGCTTTGCGGGAATCGCTATATACGGCGGCGTTATAGGAGCATTTCTTTGCGGCGCTTTGATGTGCTATATTAGAAAAGTAAATCTTTTTGATATGTTCGATTTGGCCTCCGTTGGCTTTATTATAGGGCAAGGTGTCGGCAGATGGGGCAACTTTATAAATCAAGAGGCCTATGGCACCTTCACCGGCAGCAGTTGGTGGGGTATGCAGAGCACCCGCACCGTTTATGAGATGGGCGAGGGACTTGTTCACCCCTGCTTTTTGTATGAATCGGTTTGGTGCATTATCGGTTTCTTTGTTCTTAATGCCATTGCGAAAAACCGCAAATTTAAAGGTCAAGTGTTCCTTACATATATTGTATGGTATAGCTTCGCGAGATTCTTTATCGAGATGCTTCGCACAGATAGTTTAATGATAGGCAAAATCAGGGTTTCTTGCCTTGTATCTGCCCTTATTTTTGTGGCCGCAGGCATTTTGCTTTTAGTTTTCTTGAAGAAATCAAAAAAGGAAAATTGTGATGGCGAATATGAAGAAATGTTTGCTGAAAATATGGTGGAAGAATCCCAAGAGGTGCAAAAGGAAAATGAGTAAAATCATAGATGGCAAAGCGGTTTCCGCCTTCATTAAAGATAAAGTAAGGGAAGAGGTAACAACCCTTAAAAACAAGGGAATAGATACCTGCCTTGCCGTAATTTTAGTAGGTAATGACCCCGCATCTCAGATTTATGTTGCCAATAAGAAAAAGGCCTGTGAAGACCTTGGAATAATCTCTAAAGAATTTTTATTGCCCGAAACAGCAACGGAAGAAGAACTTTTAACTTTGGTTAATACCCTTAATGAAGATAAGAGTATAAACGGAATACTTTGTCAACTTCCATTGCCTCGCGGCCTTGATGATAAAAAGATTATAAACGCCATTTCGCCCCTTAAGGATGTGGATGCTTTTCACCCTTCGAATGTGGGTAAAATTATGATAGGGGACTATGATTTTGCCCCTTGTACACCCGCGGGAGTAATGGAAATGTTAAAGTATTATGATATTTCCGTTGAGGGCAAAAATTGCGTGGTTATCGGTAGGTCGAATATCGTGGGTAAACCGATGTCAATGCTTCTTCTGCATAAAAACGGTACCGTTACGGTGTGCCACTCAAAAACCGAAAATTTAAAGGAAATCTGCAGTAAGGCGGATATACTTGTAGCGGCGGTAGGTAAAGCAAATTTCGTAACCGCTGATATGGTTAAAGAGGGCGCCGTTGTTATAGATGTAGGTATGAACAGAAGCGAAGGTAAACTTTGCGGCGATGTGGATTTTGAAAGGGTACAGGAAAAGGCATCCTTTATAACCCCCGTTCCCGGCGGAGTCGGACCTATGACCATTGCTATGCTAATGAAAAATACGCTTATTGCCGCTAAAAAACAAAATTTAGGATAAAGATATGAAGATTAAATTTGTTCTTTTAACAGTTTTACTTATGATTATTATGGCGCTCCCCGTATCCGCCGCGGGCAAAGGTTATGTTATTGAATTCCCCGAGGATTATGTGGTTTCTTATGGGGATACAAAATCCGACCCCGTAGCCGAAATCATCGGTATGGATAGCGAAAAATACGCCAATTTCTTCAAATCCAACGGACTTTTGTTTATTGCCGTGAAAAAGGATAATTCCGTTCAGATTCGCTTTTCGAAATACAGTAATGAATTTTCTCAAAAACTTGGTAATATGGGTAATCTTAGCGATAAGGAATTCAAAGAAATAGCCGAAAAACTTGCAGGTGAAAAGTCATATACCAAAGAAATTTCGGGCGAACAAACCTTTATCGCCGTTACCGAAAAATTAAAGGATAGTGGCGGAGAATATGTTTCTACCCAGTATATAACGGTTAAAAACGGCAATGTTTATCAACTTTCCTGCTATAATAGCGGCACCAAAATTGATAGCGATATCGGCGATGTTTTCAATTCTTTGAGG
>JAFSAK010000117.1 GCA_017441045.1 Clostridia bacterium | reverse complement strand
CCTGACCTGTTGCAAGTCCAATCTGATTACCGTATGAGCTGTAGCCGTTAGCCGCTGTAGTAACAATCTTTCTCTGGGGCAATTTACCTTTAATGGTTTCATTAACGGGCTTTAAAGGGTCAGCCGCGCCCGTAACACGCATTGCGCCGTAAACATAAGAACGGCCTGAAAGCGGGTCACGGATAGCGCCACCGATACAAGTAGCCGCGCCACCAAAAGGCTCAATTTCAGTTGGATGGTTATGGGTTTCGTTTTTAAAGAGAAGAAGCCACGGCTCTCTCTCACCGTCCACATCCACATCAATTTTAACGGTACAAGCATTGATTTCTTCAGATTCATCAAGTTTATCAAGTTTGCCGTGTTTTTTTAGGTATTTAACGGCAACCGTTGCCAAATCCATAAGACATATGGGCTTTGTTCTGCCAAGTTCCTTACGGACTGCAATATAGTCATCGTATGCCTTCTGCAAAAGTTCGTCTTCAAACTTAACATCATCAATAACAGTGAGGAATGTGGTATGACGGCAATGGTCAGACCAATAAGTATCTATCATACGGATTTCGGTTATAGTGGGCTCACGATTTTCGTTCTTAAAATAGTTCTGGCAGAATGCAATATCATCAGCATCCATAGCAAGACCGAAATCGCGAACAAAATCTTCAAGACCTTTTCTATCAAGGGCTAAAAATCCGTCAAGAGTTTTAACAGTTGTGGGAATATCGTAGTTAACCTTTAAAGTTTCGGGTTTATCTAAAACGGCCTCTCTTGCTTCAACGGGGTTAATAACATACTTTTTAATTTCTTCAATTTCCGATTCTGAAAGGTTACCGTAAAGGGCGTAAACCTTTGCAGAGCGAATAATCGGACGCTCGCCTTGAGAAATAATCTGTATACACTGGGCGGCAGAATCAGCCCTTTGGTCAAACTGACCGGGCAAAAATTCCACTGCAAAAACGGTTGCATCTTTCAAATCTACTTCGCTCGATGCAATATCAAGTTGTGGCTCTGAAAATACCGTTTTTATAGCATAATCGAAAAGCTCCTCGGTTATATTTTCCGCATCATAACGGTTTATAACTCTGACATCTTCGAGAGATTTAATGCTAAGGAGATTACGGGCGTCAGAAAGTAACGCTTTTGCTTCATTAGCAAGTTCTTTTTTCTTTTCAACAAACACTCTGTAAACCATTACTTTACCTCCGTTAACGCCTTTAATGCTCGGGCTCCTATATCCTTACGGAAATAGGCATTATCAAAATGAATTTTATCCACATAACTATATGCGGTATCTATGGCTTTTTCAAGAGTATCCTCAACCGATACCGCACCGAGTACTCTGCCGCCATTTGTTACGATTTGGCCGCCATCAAATTTAGCGCCCGCAACGAAAACACTATTAGAAAGTTCTTCGGGAATATCCATCTTATATCCTTTTTCGTAACTTTCGGGGTAACCCTTTGAAGCCATAATAACGCAACAAGCATTTTTATCGCTAAACTTAACGGGTGTTTCGCCTAATGTGCCGTTTGTAGTAGCCACCATAACGGTAAGCAAATCGCTTTCAAGAAGCGGCAGCACAACTTGAGTTTCAGGGTCGCCGAAACGGCAGTTATATTCTATAACCTTAGGTCCTTTTGCGGTGAGCATAAGACCAAAATAAAGGCAACCTTTGAATGTTCTTCCTTCGCTGTTCATAGCGTTTATAGTAGGAACAAATATCTTTTCCATACACTCGGCCGCTATTTTATCAGTATAATAAGGGTTTGGAGCAATCGTGCCCATACCGCCTGTATTGAGTCCTGTATCGTTATCCCCTGCTCTTTTATGGTCCATTGAAGATATCATAGGAACAACGGTTTTTCCATCGGTAAAGGATAAAACAGAAACCTCGGGGCCCTCTAAAAACTCCTCGATAACCACATTATCGCCACTTTTGCCGAATTTTTTATTTTGCATCATTTCAATTACGGCTGATTTTGCCTCATCTCTTGTATTGGCTATTATAACACCTTTACCAAGGGCAAGTCCGTCCGCCTTAATAACCGTAGGTATGGGGGCAGTTTCGAGATAGGTTAAAGCGTTTTCCAAATCATCGAAAACCTCATAGGAAGCGGTAGGAATTCCGTATTTCTTCATAAGATTCTTTGAAAACACCTTACTACCCTCGATTATAGCCGCATTGGCGCGGGGTCCAAAACACGATATTCCAGCCTTTTCCAAAGCATCTACACATCCGAGTACCAACGGATCATCCGGCGCTACAACTGCATAATCTATATTTTGTTCGGTAGCGAATTTTACGATATTATCGATATCTTTTGCGTCAATGCCTATGCAAGTAGCGTCCATATGCATACCCGCATTACCGGGGAGTGCAAAAATTTCTTCTACCAATGGATTTTCTTTAATTTTTTTAATTATCGCATGTTCACGGCCGCCGCCGCCAACTACTAATATCTTCATTATATTTCTCCTGAATTAATGGTGGAATAAGCGCATTCCCGTAAAGGACATAACCATACCGTATTTATCACAACATTCGATTACCGCATCATCACGGATAGAGCCACCCGGCTCTGCGATATATTTAACACCACTGCGTTTCGCTCTTTCGATATTATCGCTAAATGGGAAGAATGCATCAGAGCCCAACGCAATACCGTCAATACCGTCAAGATATGCTCTGATTTCTTCATCGGTAAGGGGCTCGGGACGAGAGGTAAAGTATTTCTGCCAATTACCTTCGGCGCAAACATCCTCTTCGTTACGGTTAATATAACCGTCGATAACATTATCTCTATCGGGTCTGCCGAGAGTATCCTTGAAAGGAAGGTTCAATACCTTGTCGTGCTGGCGCAAAAACCAGGTATCTGCTTTTGTACCTGCAAGACGGGTACAATGAATTCTTGACTGTTGACCTGCGCCTACACCTATTGCCTGTCCGTCGACGGCATAGCAAACCGAATTGGACTGGGTATATTTAAGGGTAATAAGAGCGATTATAAGGTCGCGTACCGCGCTTTCGGGCATAATTTTATTAGCGGTAACAATATTTGAAAGCAACTCTTTATTAATTTTGAAATTATTTCTTCCCTGCTCAAAGGTAATGCCGAAAACATCCTTATTTTCGATAGGAGCAGGCATATAATCAGGATCTATTTTAACTATATTATAATTGCCGTTACGCTTGGATTTAAGAATTTCTAAAGCTTCGGGCTCATAACCGGGCGCAATAACGCCATCGGAAACTTCGCGTTTAATAAGCAATGCGGTTTTAACATCGCACACATCGGAAATGGCAACCCAATCTCCGAAAGAACACATTCTATCGGTACCTCTGGCGCGAGCATATGCGCAAGCAAGGGGCGATTCATCAAGACCTTCGATATCATCAACGAAACAGGCCTTTTTAAGTTTATCCGAAAGGGGTATACCAACGGCGGCAGAGGTGGGGCTAACGTGTTTAAAAGAGGTAACGGCGGGAAGTCCCAAGGCCTCTTTTAACTCTTTTACAAGCTGCCAACTATTAAAGGCATCAAGAAAATTTATAAAACCAGGTCTTCCGCAAAGGATTTCTATGGGAAGCTCGCTTCCATCCTTCATAAAAATTTTAGAAGGTTTCTGATTAGGGTTGCAACCGTATTTAAGTTCGAATTCTTTCATTTTATTACTCCTTAAATTTTAAGTAACTCTTTACCGATATAATCCGCCATAATAATATGTCCCTTATCGCTTGGATGAAGTCCGTCAGGAACAATTTCAGGGTTAAATGGATCGATTATACCGCTCCTGAATAAATCAATAACGGGAACATTATGCTTTTTAGTTATCTCGATCATAGCATTTACATAATCTTCCAATATCTTACCATCGTGATTAGGATTATTTTCTTCTCTTCTTCTGAGAGGGGTCATAAAAATGAGTTTTGCATTAGGATAATCTGCTTTTAATTCTTCTATCAGAGTATTTACGGCGCCGCAGAAGGTATAAATATCTCTACTGTCTATGTCT
>JAFSAK010000116.1 GCA_017441045.1 Clostridia bacterium | reverse complement strand
ATCAGTGAAAACCTCGATATCGGGCTTCCAACGGATTTTAGTACCGGTTTCGCGTCCGGTATATTCTTCCTTTTTAAGACCGCCTTTATTAAAGCCCTTTTCAAAATGAAGGTTATACTTAAAGCCATCACGCTTAACCTCAACATCCATCCACTCTGCCGCATACTGAGTAGCGCAAAGGCCGAGACCGTTAAGGCCTATGGAAGTGCTATAGTTAGAATCATCATCGGTGCCGTATTTACCGCCAGCATACATTTCGCAGAAAACCATTTCCCAGTTATCGCAATCGTATTTAGGGTTATAATCAACGGGGCATCCGCGACCGAAATCCTGCACCTCAATAGAATTATCGCTATGATATGTTATGACGATTTTTTTACCGTGACCTTCACGGGCCTCATCTATGGAGTTAGATATAATTTCAAAGACAGAATGTTCGCAACCATCAAGCCCATCGGAGCCGAAGATAACGCCGGGGCGTTTTCTTACTCTATCGGGGCCTTCAAGTTTTTGAATACTCGTATTATCATACTGCGCTTTTGCTTTAGCCACCTATGTTTACCGCCTTTATCCAATAATTATACAGTATATATTATATACTATAATATGGGGGTTAGTCAAGTCGGATTTCACTAATTATTGGGGTTATTGTTAACCATTTAAATAACAAAAAGCCCCGCTTGAAGCGGGGCTTAAATTCTCATTATTTATAAAGGCCAAGATAAGGAGCGGGGTTTTTCAAAACGCCGTTTACGATTACCTCGAAATGCAGGTGGTTACCCGTTGCATTTCCCGTTCTGCCAACAAGAGCAATTACATCGCCTTGCTTAACGGCTTCGCCCTCTTTAATGCAAATCTGACTTGCGTGGGCATACATGGTGGTAATACCGTTATTATGCCTTATCTTAACATAATATCCGTAACTATTGGTATATCCCGTATCGATTACGGTACCATCGGCAACGGCAAAAATCGAGGTGCCTTTAGGGGCTCTGATATCTAGGGCTTGATGGTTTCTTCCATCGCCCCACCAAGCGCTTACCTGCCAGGTGCCTTTCGGCAAGGGGAAAATAAAGCCCGAATTTTTAGCCATTGTGATTTCACTTTTGGAGGCGGTGGCTTTAGCATTGCCAACCAGCACAACTTCATCAATGGGTTTGCTTACAACCATAGTTGAAATGGTTTTTCTGCTGCTTTCAACACCGTTTATATATACGATTTCCTCTGTGATTCTATTTACGCCCTTCTGGCCCTTAACCTGAACCTGCTTATAGCCCACGGATTTTTTATTGGTGGTATTAGTTATGGTATTATAGTTTACCGAAACATCGCTGGTTACGGTAGCAACTGCCTTTACGGTCAGAGCAGACAACTTGTCCGAAATATCGGAAACCTCTTTAACATCGCTTAAAACAAAATACCCTTCTTCGAACTTAACATTTCCCTCAAAACCTACGGTGCACTCTACGCCTTCGGGCTTTGATTTATTATAAAGTTCTTCAAGATAAGCGTTGATTTTATCGGTATGAACGGTACCGATATGCTCATCCTCAACCATAACTGCAGTAGCAGAAACGATTTTAGATGATTTTTCGATAATCAGATTTGCTATATCTTCATCCTTGGAAACTTTAGAGGTATGGGTTATAATCAATGAATAATCGGGGGTGCCTACGGCGCCCTTTACATCTTCACCGCTAACCCTATCTTCAACTAAGGAAACGGCGCGGCCGAACTGGGCCTTATTCTTTACGGTAGCGATAAAATCGCCCTCATAATTTACTTTAAAACCAAAACGGACACCCGCGCAGGATAATCCGATAAAGAGGACAAAAACCGAAACTGCGGATATAACGGATACTTTCACATATTTAGGATAACTCAAAAACTTATTATAAAGTTTTTTAACAAAATCTACTGCTTTAAGAACTACGCTTTTACAAACGGTAGCATATTCTTTGCACTTACCCCAAACAAAAACACTTAACTTGGCAGTTTTTTGAGCGGCCGAAGTTATGAAGTTTTTAATATGTGAAATGGCATCGCTTATCATTTCAGTTTTCCTCCTTTCGCAAATCTTCAATTTCTAAAGGTTACAAATTTGTAACAACTTACAATCTTATTATACCAAAAAGTTACAAAATTGCAACCTTTTTCTTTAAAAATCACAAGGAAAATTATAGAAAACCCCGAGAAACCACTAATTCAAGCGGTTTTTCGGGGTTTAAAATGTATTTAAATATATAGATATTTAAA
Organism: Clostridia bacterium; assembly: GCA_017441045.1. The sequence continues at coordinate 9,842 of JAFSAK010000116.1, read as the reverse complement.
ACATTGATATTTGATTTGTATCGGGAAGTCCATCCATAGCGCCTAAATCGGCCAAATCCTTGATGATTGTTTTGGATACACCCGCCTCAACGGCAAAATCTTCTCGGGATACGAAATTTCCTTTCTGAGCGGCATCATAAATTGCGTATGCCGCCTTTTCTCCAACGCCCGAAAGCGCACCGAAGGGAAGACGCATCTTTCCATCTTCGGGAACATATTTCATAGCGTGGGATTTATTAAGGTCTATGGGTAAAATCTCAATGCCTCTGGCCATCATCTCATTGAAGATAAGCATATTATTATAAACATCCAGTTCCTTTTTAGTGGCTTCTTTGCCCTTGGCCTTTATTTCACGAAGGTAACGTTTTACCGCTTCCCTGCCCTTAATTACGGTAGGAACATCCACGTCTTCAGGACGGGCGGTAAAGTATGCGCAGTAAAACTCAAGGGGTCTATACACCTTATACCAAGCCACTCGCAAAGCCGAAATAACATAGGCGGCGGCGTGGGCTTTAGGGAACATATACTTAATCTTATGGCAGGACTGAATATACCATTCGGGCACATTTACTTTTCGCATATCCTCAGCCATAGCTTCCCAATCTGCTTTGGAAATCTTGCCTTTGGCAACAAGTCCCTTACGAACGGTTTCGGTAATCTTAAAGGCGCGGCCTTCATCCATACCCTGATGGATAAGGTAAACCATTATGTTATCACGGGTACCGATAACCTCCGAAATGGTACAAGTGCCGTTATCAATAAGGTCTTTTGCGTTACCGAGGTAAACATCGGTACCGTGGGAAAGGCCCGAAATCTGCAAAAGGTCGGAGAAGTTTTTGGGTTTACAGTCCACAAGCATCTCTCTAACGAAATTTGTGCCGAATTCAGGAAGACAGAAGGTACCTGTTTTTGATTCAATTTCCTCGGCGGTAACTCCCAAGGCCTCGGTTGAGGTGAACAAACTGTAAACCTTCGGGTCACTCATAGAAACATCATTTACGGGAATTCCCGAATATTCTTCAAGATATTTATATGTAGTGGGTACCACGTGACCGAGTTCGTCAAGTTTAAGTATGGTATCGTGGATAGAATGGAAGTCAAAATGGGTAGTTATAATATCCGAATTAACATCATCGGCGGGATGCTGAACGGGGCAGAAATCGTAAATACTCATACCCTCGGGTACGATAATCATTCCCGCGGGATGCTGACCTGTGGTGGTCTTGACTTTTGCCGATTCAACCAATTTTGCCAACCGGTCAAGTTCTGCCTGACTTAAGGTAATACCCATCTTTTCGCAATACGCTTTGGCAAAACCGTAGGCAGTTTTTTCGGCTATGGTAGAAATTGTACCCGCCTTGAAAACATTTTCGCTTCCGAAAAGGGTTTCGGTATATTTTTGCACTTCATTCTGCACTTCATCGGAGAAGTTAAGGTCTATATCGGGCACCTTATCGCCCTTAAATCCCAAGAAGGTTTCGAAGGGGATATCGTGACCGTTTCGGTTAAGCGGGGTATTACAGTGCGGGCAATTCTTTTCGGGTAAATCGAATCCCGAACCCACCGAGCCATCGGTAAAGAACTCGCTATACTGACAACTTGGGCAAACATAGTGGGGCGCCAGGGGGTTAACCTCTGAAATACCCGCCATAGTGGCAACGAAAGATGAGCCCACAGAGCCACGGGAACCAACAAGATAACCTTGTTCCTCACTATATGCCACGAGTTTTTGCGCCGAAATATACATTATGGAAAATCCATTATTTATAATGGCATCAAGTTCTTTTGCAAGGCGTTTTTCTACGATTTCAGGCAGATTTTCGCCGTAAATTTTATGGGCATTATCCCAACATATTTTACGAAGTAAATCATCGGAGCCCTCAATAACTGGAGGATAGTTTCCTTCAGGAACAGGAATAACATCATCGGATATCATATCCGCGATTTTATTGGGATTATCGATAACGAATTCCTTCGCCCTATCGCCAAAATAATCGAAATCCGCGAGCATTTCGTCAGTACTCTTAAAATAGAGGGGGGCTTGGTGGTCGATATCATCAAAACCTTGTCCCGCCATAACGATCTGACGAATGATACCGTCACTCTTTTTAAGAAAGTGAACATCCCCCGTTGCTACAACGGGAATTCCCAATTTATCGCCCAGTTCAACTACCTTGCGGTTAAACTCTTTAATAACCTCAAAATTCTTAACGTTTCTGAACTTATTGGGGATTACTGCGCCCGTTTTCTTATCGGTTTTATCGGGATTTCCCGATTCTCTTATCATAAATTCATTGTTGCCAAGGGGCTGAATTTCCAGGTAATCATAGAATTTGGCAATTCTTTCGAGTTCTTCTTCGGGCTCACCCTTTAAAATTGCTTGATATAGGTCCCCTTGCTCACAAGCAGAGCCCACTATAAGCCCTTCGCGATACTCTTCAAGTTTTGAACGAAGGGTAATAGGACGGGCATGGAAATTATTAAGATGGGCATCGGAAATAAGGGTATAAAGATTTTTAAGACCCTTAAGATTTTTAACGAGAATAATCTGATGGTGGCGCAGTTTGGCAATTTCCTTGGAATTCATTTTAGAAATATCATTTTTGATATCATCAACAAAATATGCCTCAACGCCGTAAATCGCCTTAAATTCACCACCCGATTTGCGAATGCCTTTAACCGCTTCTGCGACGGCGGGGTACGACTGAACAACACCGTGGTCGGTAATGGCTACCGCCTTATGTCCCCATTTATAAGCTCTTTTAATTATATCTCCTGCGCTTGCCACCGCATCTTTTGAAGACATATTGGTATGGCAATGAAGTTCTACCCTCTTTTCGCCTTCATAGTTATCGGTTTCCTCATAAGGTTGCAAAAGGGCTATGGAACGGGGCTCAACTATAAATACATTTTTGAAATTATCAAATTTATATCCGCCGTTTATAAGAACAAAAGCGCCGTTTTTCAAAGGAGCGAGTTTATCAAGTTCCTCGGGGCGAACAAACATAGATGCGCCAAGGGAATTTGTATGGTCAGAGAAGTTAAACTTAACGATAACCCTTTCACCGCGACGGGTATTAATTTTACGGTCTTCGCGGGCAAAAACCTCACCGAAACAGCAAATTTCAGTATCGGTTTCGGTCACATCTATCATAGATTTTAAATTATTACTGTTAATGCTTCTGCCGTAAAAAAGTTTGGGATTATCCAGATAGCAAAGATGATTTTCGGGAATATCCCTGCGTTTTTCGAAATCTATTTTGGTTTCGGTTTTCGGCTTTGGTTTTACGAGCGCGGGCTCTTCGGCAGGCGGAATCTGCATATCTATATTATCAAGTTGTCCCGCAAATCCTATCTCTACATTTTTGCCGAAATATCTTAACGCAAGCATCTTAAAATGCTTTTCGAATTCACACTCTTTTATGGTATCAAGTCCGCCGAAAGAGAGGGTAACTATAACCTTATCGCCCTCTACTTCATATTCTGCTCCGTTAAAATATCCGTTTAAAGCGGGTTTAATATGTCTGATTTCTTCGGTTATATCTTGGCACGCTTCTTTACAGAATGAAGCGGGTGGGAAAACGCAAAAAGTATGTACCTCATTTAAACTTAAACCGCTTTTTATTTCGTTTCGAAAGGTTAAAAATGTAGCCCTATTAATATAATTTTCGCTCTTAATATTGACGATAAGTTCTCTTTTTTCGGAATTAATGTCGCACTTATCGATGACCGCACTACCGAATGCGGCCTTTATATCATCATCAATATAATTTCCGAAAAGTTTAATAAAGGGGTACATTTTTACAACTCCGTTACATTTTTTCTATTTCTTCCACCAAAGTATCAAGTAATTTTTCTTCGGGGATATTATTTATGAGTATTTTTCCGTTTTTAAAGAGGATTCCGCAACCCTTGCCGCCTGCAATGCCGATATCGGCTTCACGGGCTTCACCGGGGCCATTTACAACGCATCCCATTATGGCTACGGTTATATCTTTATTTACACCCGATAGGCGCTTTTCCGCCTCTTTAGCTATACCTATTAGGTCTATAGATGTTCTGCCGCAGGTTGGGCAAGATACAAATTTAATTCCGCCCTCTTTAAGCCCTATGGATTTAAGCAGTTTATTTGCTGCCTCAACCTCTTTTATGGGGTCATCAGTAAGGGAAATTCTTATGGTATCGCCGATATCTCTGAGCAAAAGTCCGCCAATACCTGCAGCGGATTTAATTACTCCCATATTTTCCGTTCCCGCCTCGGTAACTCCAAGGTGCAACGGGTATGGGCATTTTTCTGCTGCCAAGGCATATGCCTTATACATTTTTACGGTATCGGAAGATTTAAGGGATAAAACTATATCACCAAAATCAAATTTTTCCAAAAGGGATATATGATACATTCCGCTCTCAACCATGGCTTCGGGGGTTGGAGAGCCGTATTTACTTAAAATATTCTTTTCAAGGGAGCCAGAATTTACGCCAATTCTTATGGGGACACCGTAATTTCGGCATATATCAGCAACCTCTTTAACGTGGGCATCATCACCGATATTGCCCGGATTAATTCTAACCTTATCAACCCCCGCTTTTACGCTATCTACAGCCAATCTCCAATCAAAATGAATATCGGCAACCAAGGGAATTGATATATTCTTTTTAAGGGTTTCTACTGTTTTGATAGTTTCATTATCGGGAACTGAAACGCGAACAATTTCACAACCCGCCGCCTCTAAAGCGAGGGCCTGACGCACATTTCCATCTATATCGTGGGCAGGAACGCTTAACATTGACTGCACCGCAATCGGTGAGCCGCCGCCTATAAACATACTACCTATCTTTACTTTTTTGGTGGTTTTATTTGTAAACATAAACTACCCTCTTTATGCGTTTTAGAAAATCAGTCCGAAAATATCCTTTGCGGTTACGAGCAACATAATGCCTATTAAAAGGGCAAAGCCCACCGCATGAATTATAGATTCATACTTTTGCGGAACGGGTTTTCCCGTAATCATTTCGAAAAGGATAAACATAAGCCGTCCGCCATCAAGAGCGGGAATCGGCAACAGGTTAAATATACCTAAATTTACGGTTATAAGTGACATAATGGGCAGAAGATTAACAAGTCCCATTTTAGCGGCGGTACCGATGGTGGCCGTAACCCCAACGGGTCCCGAAACTGCGCTAAGACCATATTTACCGCAAAGCAAATCTATAAGGGAACGCCATATTACCAAAAAATACGATGCGGTGGTTTTCACCGTCTGCGATAAGAAACTGCCGAAGGTTCTCTTTTTGCCTTCAACGGTAAAATCAACGGTGAGGTAACTTATTCCTTCCTCTTCCTCTGTGCCGAACTTAACATCTTTAAGTTCCTTCTTTTCGCCGTCGCGAAGAACGGTTATATCTATCTTTCCGTCATCAACATTTGTAAAGGCATAACTCAGGTCATAGGTGGTTAAAATTCTTCTTCCATCCACCTTCAATATTTTATCGCCTTCCTCAAGGCCATAATCAGAACTCACCGCGCCCTCATAAAATCCTGCTACAGTGGTAGTAGTGAAAACCTTGGTGGGAAGCAGCATACAACCTATAAGGATAAATCCCAGAATTATATTAAAAATTGCTCCCATTGAAACGATAAGAAAACGGCGCCACGGTTTTTTATTGCAAAAAGCCCTTTCATCCCCGCTTTGCTCATCTTCACCCTCCATAGCGCAATAACCGCCAAGTGGGATAAGGTTTAACTTATATGTGGTTTCCTTGCCCTTAAAGGCAAAAAGTTTAGGACCGAAACCAACGGCAAATTCATTAACTCTCACGCCTAAAAGTTTTGCCGCTATGAAATGACCGAATTCGTGAATAACGATGAGTATAAGAAATACTACAACCGCCACTGCATAGGGCCAAATATTATTTAAAACATTTAAAAAAGCAGAAATATTTATCACACCTTATTTAGTAGCCAGATTTAAAACTGTTTGGCGGGCAAGTTTATCCGCCTCAAAAATATCCTCTACCGAGAAATCGGTTTTATTCGTAGCTTTTTCCATCGCTTTCTCATTAAATTCAGCGATATCAAGAAAACCGATTTTACCTTCAAGGAAAAGTCGCACCGATTCTTCATTGGCGCCGTTAATCGCAGTAGGATAAAGGCCGCCTCTGTTTATCGCCTCAATACAAAGAGGCAAACAGCGGAAGGTTTCTGTATCGGGCTTTTCAAATGTTAAAGTACCGATTTTAAATAAATCAAGATTTTCAAACTTAACTCCACGATTTGGATAGGTTAATGCATACTGAATCGGCACCTTCATATCGGGAGTTCCCATTTGGGCAATTACTGCGCCATCGGTAAACTCAACGCCCGAATGAACAATACTTTGTCTATGCACCAATACCTCTATATCCTTGGCCTCGACGCCAAAAAGATGCACCGCTTCAATAACTTCAAGTCCCTTATTCATAAGGGTTGCGGAATCCACGGTTATTTTAGCGCCCATTGACCAATTGGGATGCTTAAGGGCTTCCTTTGCGGTAACATTTTTAAGTTCATTAATGGTTTTTCCGAAGAATGGGCCGCCCGAAGCGGTTAAAAGTATCTTTTTAAGAGAGCCGTTTGGCGCGCCTGACAAAGATTGAAATATTGCCGAATGTTCACTGTCAACAGGCAATATTTTAACCTTCTTTTCACGGGCGAGTTTATTAACAATAACTCCCCCCGTTACCATTGTTTCCTTATTGACAAGAGCAATATCCTTGCCTTCGTTTATGGCGGCAAGGGTGGGCTTTAATCCCGCTATACCTACAATGGCGCTTAAAACAATATCTCCCTTATACGCGGCGGTTTCTATAACGCCCTCCTCACCCGAAAACACCTTTATATCGGTATCTTTAAGGGCAATTTTAAGGCGGCGAGCCGCACCGATATCACTCAAAGCCACTATATCGGGCTTGAATTCTCTCGCCTGACGCTCCATCAATTTATCGTTACTACCCGCCGATAGAGCCCTTACTCTTATATTATGGGCACGGGCAACCTCTAAACTTTGGGTGCCGATAGAGCCGGTGGAACCTAAAATTATAAGTTCTTTCATTAAAGCACTCCAAATTCAATGAATATATAGAGAACGGGGGCAATGAGCAAAATACTATCAAATCTATCAAGTATTCCGCCGTGACCGGGAATTAAATTGCCGTAATCTTTAAGTCCTACAGAGCGCTTAATAACAGAGGCGAACAAATCTCCCAACATACCGATAATGCAGAAAAGAACGGTTAAAGGAATAAGCACATACGCCTTATTAATGCTAAAAATCAGGGTTAAAATGAAACTGATGATGATGCTTGATAAAATTCCGCCAAGCGCTCCTTCAACCGTCTTTTTAGGGCTGATTTCGGGGCAAAGTTTATGGGAGCCGAAGTTAACGCCAATGAAATATGCGCCCATATCGCAAACGGAAGAAAAGTTAATAAGAAGCAATAAATAATATATTCCGTTTATGGAATTTATAATACTTCCAAGGCACAAAAAGGCGGTTGAAATTATAATAGGCATACCGATAAATGCGGCTATCTGACCCATTGAGAATTTCTTATGATTTTTAATAATCAAAACTACCGCCAATAAAACAAACAGCCCGATTATAGCAAATCCGAGGGCATCGATATTCTGGCGAATCCACTTCCAACCGGAATTGAGATTTCCGTCGAGTTGGGTATCGATAAACTTTTTATCCACCAAATCCGAAAAAGCGGAATCTTTGAAAAATACATAGACCAATGAAAACAGCGAAGCCAATGCCAAACTCAATAAATCATTTATTTTTGCAGCGTTGCAAAGCATTTCAAATACGGCAACGGCGGCCAGTAATCCTAAAAATACGGTTATTACCAAGGGGGCGACCGTTGTGCCGATAATCAGCAGCGCTATCACCACGGCGGCTATAACAAGACCTGAAATTATACGGGTTTTCATAACTTTTCACTCCTATACTCCGCCGAAACGACGGTTGCGTTTTGAAAATTCATCTAATGCTTGTTCTAAATGTTTTGGCTTAAAATCGGGCCAAAGAATATCGGAAAACCAATATTCTGCATAGGCCGCTTGCCAGATAAGATAATTTGAAAGGCGGTATTCTCCGCTGGGCCTTATAATAAAATCGGGGTCGGGTTGACCTGCGGTATATAAGTTTTCGGAAATTAATTCCTCGGTTATATCCTCTATAGGCGTTCCCTTTTCGATGATATTCTTAAGGGCGTGAACTATTTCATCTCTGCCGCCATAGTTAAGGGCGATATTAAGATGGAGTCCCGTAGCATCCTTACTGTCATCCTCTGCTTTTAGCATAAGTTCCTTAATATCATCGGCCAAAGGTCCTCTCTCACCAATAAACTGAAGGCGGATATTCTCCCCTTTGAAGTTTTCGGTATCCTTAAGATAATCACGCAATATATTCATAATATTATCGACTTCATCTTGAGGTCTTTTCCAATTTTCCGTAGAAAAGGCGTAGACAGTCAGATACTTAATACCGATTTTATTGCAATACCTCGCTATATCCTTAAAGGTTTTTGAGCCCGCGGCGTGACCTGCCATACGGGGAAGCGAACGCTTTTTTGCCCACCTTCCGTTACCATCCATAATAATGGCGATATGGGTAGGCAGTATCCTATCCTGCATCGATTTCTTTTTGAAGAACATAAAATCCCTCTTTCATACAAGGAAAAAGCGGGCGCATAAATTTTACATAAATTATGCGCCGCTTAATATTATTTAGATTTCCATTATTTCTTTCTCTTTATTAGCCGAAAGAGCATCTACCTCTTTGCAGAATTTATCTGTGAGGTTTTGGATTTTCTTTTCACCGCTCTCAACATCATCTTCGGTGATTTCTCCGCCCTTCTTGAGTGCCTTTAATTTATCTAAAGCATCGCGGCGTTGATTACGGATAGAAACCTTTGAATCCTCGGCGGTTCTTCTGACATCCTTAACTATTTCCTTACGGCGTTCTTCCGTAAGGGGTGGGAAGTTAAGACGGATAACCTTACCGTCGTTCTGAGGATTAATGCCGATTTCAGAGGTAAGAATGGCCTTTTCGATTTCTTTAAGCATTGAAGCATCCCAGGGCTGAATCAAAAGGGTTCTGGCTTCGGGAACCGAAACTGCGGCCATCTGCTGAATAGGTGTTGGGGAGCCGTAATAATCAACGGTGATTCTATCGAGTACCGATACATTGGCTCTTCCCGCTCTTACCGCTTTATACTCGCGATCAAGGGCCCCTAAAGTTTTGGACATCTTTTCTTCTGTATTTTTAATAAGTTCCTGCATAAATAAATCCTCCTATTTTTCGGTTACTAATGTACCGTTATGGTCGCCCAAAACGGCGCTGACTATATTATCTGGGTTATTAAGGTTAAAGACGAGGATATCGATATCGTTATCCATACAAAGCGATGCCGCGGTGCTATCCATAACGTGAAGTTGCTTTGCAAGTACCTCGTGGTGAGAAAGGGTATCATACTTTTTAGCATCGGGATTAAGTTTGGGGTCGCTATCATAAACGCCGTCAACATTAGTGGCCTTAAAGATAACATCGGCGCCGATTTCTGCCGCGCGTAACGCTGCGGCGGTATCTGTAGAGAAGAAGGGGTTACCAGTTCCGCAACCGAATATTACTACTCTTCCCTTTTCAAGATGTCTAATAGCTTTATTTCTGATATAGGGCTCCGCAATCTGACGCATTTCAATGGCCGTTTGAACTCGGGCGTTGACATCAAGTTGCTCCAAAGCATCTGCAAGGGCTAAAGCATTTATAGATGTAGCGAGCATACCCATATGGTCGGCT
>JAFSAK010000115.1 GCA_017441045.1 Clostridia bacterium | reverse complement strand
TAACCGTGCCCGTTTGCGCCCCCATAACAAGCATAACCTGCGCTGCCTTTTTGCCGCTTATATCGGCGGTGAGTTTTACCTTATCCGTATCATTTTGGGCAATGGCATCGCGGTGCAAATCCAAAACTATTTTTATATCGGGATACCTTTTAAGATAAGAGGAAACGGTTTTTGCCGAGCGGGTATAACTTCCCGAATATGAAGGGTAATCGTGCTGGGTGGAGTCGTGAAGTGTAACAATCCCTGCGGCGTTTAATTTATCGGCAACTAATTTTCCGATAGCCGCCATATTTTTAGAATTATCGGTGGTGCGGCTAAGGTCGGTATCGGTATAGTAATCTTTGGAACTTGTAAGAAAAGTTTCGGTGGTATGGGTATGCATTATAAGAACCTGAGGAGCTCCGTTTTTCTCCACTTTGAATTTCAAAGGAGCATTTAAAAATTCTTTCAAATCAATTTTCAAAGAGGTATTATTTTTTAGATAAACATTATTATATGAGGTGTTTGCCGTATAGGGTGAAATAAACCTTTCAATTACCTTGCCTAAAACCGCGCCTTCAGAGGCCGCGGGAACACTTTCGCTGCTTTCGCTTTCACTTGGATTTTTATCTTCGCTTTGATTTTCTGTTTGGGGCGGATTTTGTTCCGAATTTACCGTATCTTCCTTTTGCAAAATGGCAGTGTTTTCTTGAGGAGAAGAAATAATACTTTCTTTCGGGTATAAAATCTGCGCGCCCCCACCGAAAAATACGGATATGCACAGCACCGCTACCGTAACAATACGGGCAACGGCGAATCTGAATTCCATTTTATCCACCTCACATTCATTAAAGTTTATGAGGCGGATGAAAAAATTATGTCAGTTCCGCAATGGTTTCGGGGTCGAAAGACGGGTGCAAAAATCGGTTTAAAGCGAGGGATAAAAGTTCTGCTGCCCGTGTTATTAATAGGTCTATATCTTTTGGGGTAACCATCATATTTTCTTCCCCGCCAAAGTCAATTACCGTGGGCATACCGATTGCGATTACGGGAACGCCCAGTGACTCTTTATTAAAAGTTTTTCGCTTATTGTCTACGCCCGAGCCGGGAGAGATACCCGTATCGGTAAGTTGAAATGTAGAGCATAAGCGCGATGTTTCGGCCGCGGCCAAAGCATCAATAACAATTACGGCATCGGGCTTTATAAAATCAACCGCCGCCCTTACCGATTCCCTTGTTTCAACCCCTGTCTTACCCATAACTCCGGGGGTTATAACCGAAACGGAGCCGAGAGAGGAAAGCCCCGTTTTTTTCTTAAATTCTCCTGATAAATGTCTTGTTGCAAGAATTTTACTCGCAGCCAATGGTCCTAAAGCATCAGGGGTTATATCCTGATTCCCAAGTCCTACTACTGTTACGCTTTTTGGCGTTTCTTTAAAAAGTTTTTTAAGGGAAGAAATCAGGGATTTTACAACATTTTCCGTATCGCTTATGCGGTCAAGCCGCTCAAATTTCAGGGTAATATATCTGCCTTTTGGTCTCTTTATGGACCTTGAAACTTCATCATCGAGAATTTCCGTAAATTCAAAATCTATATCATTCTCTTTATAGATTTCAATAGTGCAACCTTTTTCTAATGCCTTGAAACTTTCTTTTTGTTCGCAAATCAAATCGGTTCTTGCGGCCATAAAATCACCTTCCTTCTTTATTCTTGACAAAAAATATAAAAATATAAAATTAAAAGCCGTTGTATTACCAACGGCTTTTAGAAAGTTTATTAAATTTTAATCCTTGTCCGCATATTTTGCCATTATATTTTTAATGCGGTCAACGGGGTTAAGCAGATTGCTTATTGAGTTGTCGTTATTAAGGGTATCAACCAAAAGCGCAATGTATTTTGCCATATTAACATTGCAGTACCACTCTCTTGATAAAAGTTCGGGTGTCTGATAGATAAGGTTGGTGGTAAATACCTTATCGATAAGTCCCTTTTCGTAATATTCATCAAATTTATCGAGACCGTCAACAAAAAGTCCGAAGGTGGAGAAAACGAAGATTCTGTTTGCGCCGCGCTCCTTGAGTTTTGCGGCAATATCAAGCATCGATTCACCCGATGAAATCATATCGTCAACAAGAATCATATCCTTGCCCTTTATATCGTTTCCTAAAAATTCGTGGGCTTCAATGGGGTTTCTTCCGTCAACTACTATTGAGTAGTTTCTTCGCTTATAGAACATACCGAGTTCAAGGCCTAAAACAGAGGAGTAGTAAATACATCTACCCATACCGCCTTCATCGGGGGAAACAATCATAGCGTGTTCGCGGTCCAGTTTAATATCGGGAACATTTTTAAGAAGGGCTTTAATCATCTGATAAGTTGCTTGAACATTGTCAAAGCCATCGAGGGGAATAGCGTTATTAACGCGGGGGTCGTGGGCATCAAAGGTGATGATATTCTTAACACCCATATTAACGAGCTCTTGAAGGGCCATAGCGCAATCCATAGATTCGCGGGCGGTTCTTCTATGCTGTCTGCCCTCATAGAGCATAGGCATAATAACCGTAATTCTTCGCGCTTTACCGCCGAAAGCCGCAATAACGCGTTTAAGGTCTTGGAAGTGGTCATCGGGACTCATAGGAACAGTTTGTCCATACATTTTGTAGGAAACATTGTAGTTAAAGCAGTCACAGATAATAAAGGCATCAAGACCGCGGGCCGAATGATTAAGAACTGCTTTTGCTTCGCCTGTACCGAATCGGGGGCAACTGGGGGTTATAACAAAGGATTCGTCACCTTCAATACCTCGCCACTGCTTGAGATAATAATCCACCTTCTCGGAAATGCTTTCGCAACCACGCATACTTACGATGGCCAAGTCGCCGTAAGGAGTGTGCTTAAAGTTAATACTGGACATATGAATTCCCTCCACCATATTTAATTATGACTATT
>JAFSAK010000114.1 GCA_017441045.1 Clostridia bacterium | reverse complement strand
TGCCAACGGTTTCTGAGTCCGTCAATAGCGGCGGCCTCAAAATAGGCGCGGTCAAGAGATTGGAAACCGGCGCGGAAAGAAAGGAATCCTGAACTGAAGGACATCCAGATGGAAACTACTATAACAACCGTCATACTATATTTGGCATCTGTAAGCCAAGCGATTGGTTGGGTAATCATACCGAGTTCCATCAATACGCTGTTTATGATACCGTAACTATCTGCCGAGAAAATGTACTGCCAGATAACATATACGTTGGCGGAAAGTGACGGAGCGTAAATAAAGAAGGTCATCCAAGGTCTTAGTTTCTTGGGGACTTCATTGATAAGCCAAGCGAGAACGAAGCTTAGCATAAATCCGATAGGTCCGATTACTACTGCAAGAATAAGAGTATTCTTGAGAGCTTTTATGAAAATCTTATCAGAAAGAAACATTCTCACATAGTTGTCAACTCCGACAAAATTATTGACGGAAACCAAGTTAAAGTCCGTAAAGCTGAAAACTATTGAAATCAGGATGGGGGCAACGGTAAACACTATAAAGAATAGCATAAAGGGTGCCAACATCACATAGAAAGGCATCTGAGAAGCGGCGTAATTCTTTCTGCGGAGTTTACTTGCGCTATCAGTCATTTAATCCAAACTCCTCTCTTTTTCTATTAATTTCTTCGTTCATATCTGCATTGTAAAGGAGCAATGCGCGGCGGGGTCTATTGGTACCGTCGATAACTTCACGAAGAGCGGTTGTAAGGTCACGGTTAATGGCGTAACTACCAATAACAGTGGGTATATTGTTAAGATGCTCTCTCTGCTCATCAAGAACGGCTTTTTCTGCCTTGCTCCAGTTGAGAGAGTCAAAAGCTTCAAGGTTTGCAGAATAATAACGACCTGCGATACCGAGGGTTACTTCAACATCGTTACAATATTCTATCTGGGTTTCTGCGCTTACCCACCATTTAAGGAATTCATATGCCTCATCAGCAACGCCTTTTTCTTCGGCGGCTTTAAGCATTACGCATCCTGTAACGGCAGAGGATTCACTACGGTCTATCTCCCCTGTTTCTTTATTGAGAGTTCCTACCATAGGAGCCATAGCCCACATTCCTCTGATTTCGGGAGCGGCAGCTATGAGCTGTGAATATGTAGCAAAGTTTGAGAAACCTACGGGAACTTCACCTGTTCTGAAACGGCTATAGAAGTCGATAGAACGGTCAATGCCGAAATCGGTATAGAAACGGGACCACTCGGTAAATGCCTGATATGCATTTTCAGTAGTGAACTGTGTCTTTGAAAGGTCATCGGTATAGTAAGATTTTGTTCCCTTCTGGAAGAGAAGCGAAGAGAAAATGCTTAGTGATGCCGATACACCCATTTCTGCGGCGTTGATTTCCGCCATACCTACATTAAGGTTATTACTCTGAATAACTTCGAGCATTCTGTAGAACTCATCCCAGGTATCAGGAACTTCTAATTCTAACTGTTCGAATATATCGGTACGGTAGAAGGTTACCATAAAGGACTGGGATTCGGGAACGGAATAAATTCTGTCTTTATATTTGAAAGGAATCCAAGATGAAGGATGGAAATCATCATAAACATCGTCGCTTATGTAATCTGTAAGGTCAACAAGAGCGCCGCGGGCTGCAAGTTCAACGGGCTGTCCCTGAGCCATCATAAGAGCAACATCGGGTCCCTTACCTGCGAGAGCCGCTCTCAAAAGGGTTTGGTTGGTATCAACCATATTAAGTGTAACGCCAATGCCTGTCTTCTCGGTGAATTCAGAGGCGATAAGGTTCGAAATAATCTGGGCTTGGTCGCGACCGGTATTTATCCATACAGTAATTGTCTTGCCCGATTCACCTGCGGTAGAGCCCAAAGAGCTATAGTCACTGGTAAAGGAATAGAGGAACTGTTTGGTCATAAATACGAGACCATCCCAGAAACTTGCGCTAACCTTGGGAAGCTTAGCATCAACGGGCATAAATCCGATATAGTCAAGTTCCAAAGGTTGTTCGCAAAGAGCAAGAATAATTGCTCCCAATTTTTCGAGAACGCCCTTAAAGGTGCTTAAAGATTCGGGAATTTCATAGGGTGCATCTGCATAATCATTTATGGTTTCTGCACAAAGCTTAAGGGTAGTTGCTTGAGAACCGGTGGTGCCAAGTGTAGCGCAAAGATCATCATAGGTTTTCAGCATACGCTTAGCAGCATCGCGAAGGTCATCCTCAAGAGTAGGAATCTTATCTTCAAGGTCGTAATCCTGATATGTATCGGGGGTAGCAGATGTAATAGCAAGAATCTGACGGTAGAGATGGTTAAGATCGTTATTGATATTCTGAACATTTCTTAAAACTACTGCGGTATCACCGGAGGTAGAAGAAAGACTTATGATATCACCCGGCTCAAGATATACAAGATATTCTTTATCGCCGTTACCCAAGGTAAATATCTGCCAGCCGGTGCTGTAATCAAAGGAAATCTGTTCAGCTTCGGCAAAGGGCAATTCTCCGTTTACAAGAAGTGTTCGGTAAGAGTTAAGGCCCGCGTTAACACTCTGACGGCCTCTCATAACAATTTTGTAAAGACCGGCTTTCTCTACATCGGCCTTCCAAGAAATTGTTTCACCTTGGGATCCCCAGTTACTGCCACCGATGAGGTTGAGTACCGTGTTCTTGGGATCAGAGGGGCTCATAGAAGCGCTGAGGTTATCGTAGTTAGGGTAAATAGATGCATTGCTTACAGATTCTGCAAGTTCTGCTTCTATAAACTTACCTTCGCCACCCTTAACCTCTTTGCCCTTATACTGAGCGAGATAATCTTTGTAGGAGATAGCGGTTTCAACCTGGAGAGTAATACCGCTTACCGAAATAGGTGTTTCAGTACAAGTGATACGGATAGTGTGCTTGCCCTTTTCAAAGTAGAAGAAATAAGGGTCATCATAAAGTCCTTGAACATCTTCAAGAGTGGCAGAAAACCAACCTTCAACCTGCACCTGTTCGGGACGGATATCATTACCGCGGTTATCCTTTTCGAAGGGATAGTCACCCTCTAAAAAGGCGCTTCTCCATTTTCTTGAAAGAGAGATATTAGCGGCCTCGGTGAAGGGCAGTTCCCCATCAACCGTAATCTTAACGGTAATATCCTTATCGAACTTAATATCGGGAAGATAATCCAACTCGATATTATATGCAGCGGCCTCGTCAATATCAACGGTCCACTCGCACCAAGAGTTTTCTTCACTCAAAGTAACTGCGGTACGGTTAAGAACTTCCGATTTTTTGCCGTTTTCAACGGCGGCTTTCTCGGCATCGAGCTCATATACCTTTTCCGCATCGGCGAATTCTTTTACCGTATCATACTTACCAAAGTAACCGTTAGCGGTTGCATTGGCAACAGAATCGGAAGCGCCGATATCAGCCGCTGCATCATTCTTATCGGCTTTCTCTGCAAATGCACATTGTGCAGATGTTATGAGCAAAGCTGCGACAACTACTACAGCGCCTGATTTTTTGAGTAGTTTTTTCAGTAAATTTGCTTTCATCTTGCTGCTCCTTTTTGAAGAATTGATAATTATACATAATACACATATTTTATCATAATACATAATACCACATTTTACACAAAAAAACTATGCGATTTTTTATCATAAAGTCGCATTTTTTTACCTTTTTTTATCAACTTCACATAAAACCTTTGTTTATTTTGTATATTTTAACCTTAAAATCTGAAAAATTGCTATTTTTTATCCACCAGAAACCGCATAAAGTAAGACACAGATTCCCCTAAATCTGTGTCAAGATAAAATATCGCAATTTTTCAAAAATGGCTGAATCATATGTATTAAAAAAAGGTTTGCAGGATTATAGAACTCTTAAAATTTTATTATTGATTATAAATTTTAAAGTAAAAAATCTGATTTCTTCTTGAATGAAATTTTGCGATTTTTTTGCAAAAAGAAACGACTCTGCAAATTGCAGAGCCGTTTTATATATATTATTAGGAGTTTATTGCCAAGGAGTCCATCCATCCATAGATTCCTTATTGGGATCGCTGGAAGTCGTATTAGAATTCGTGCTCTCAGAATTCGAAGAATCACTGGACTCGCCAACCGATTCATTTTCTGAGGACTCATTTTCGGATGTATTTCCTTGGGATTGGTTTCCGGACGTAGTATCAGACGATACATTGCCCGAAGAAGTATTGGATGAAGTGTTTGATGATGCATTATCTGATGAAGTGTCTTCACTTGAGCTACCAGGAGTAACTATAACCTCACCTGTTTCAAAGTCAACAACAATATCATCATCGTCATCGTCTTCATCGCTAAACTGAATTTCATCAAATCCGTCCGTCTGGTTGGTGGCATTATCACCGGATTTATCAGAATCCTTTTTGCCACAACCTATAGTAAGCGTCATCAACAATAACGCCGACAAAAGCAGCGAAAGAAACTTAACCATTTTCATACAAACTTCCCCAAGCCTTATTATACGCCTTGTTCGCCGTCAAACGGTACTTCCTCATCACCGTCATTATCGCCAGGGATAGTATCTTCACTTGCTGTTACAACATCCTTAACCGAAAGCGCAATGATTTCGACTTCGGGATTGAAATATTTCTTTTTCATATTAACTCTTGCCTCCAAAATCACTGAACTTTATTATGCTACTACTGTGTAAGCTGATGATTCCTTAGAGAAGGTGTAAACATCATTAGCAATATTGTATGCAACGGAAGTATATGTTCTGGGTATTGGGTTAGTAACTCTTACTGCATACTGAAGGTGAGCAACACCATTAACGGTACCCTTCCACATATATTTAGTTTGAGCAACTAGAGCAATGGTGATGGTTTTACCCGCAGCGTATCTAACTTTAAGGGTACCATCAGCAGGTGTATTCTGATTATAAATAGAAGCTAGTCTGTTATAAATGGCAGTTAATTCCATAGAAGCATATACACTCTTGAAATCATCGAAATCGCCCATAACAACTAATGTTCCATAGGTCTTGTCAGCAGTGTCTACGGCATATGAACCAAACTGAACGCCAGGCTCATATTTATCATTTTCATCTTCCTCTTTTACACTGTAAGAGAATGTAGTAACGCCGATACTTGCCTCGGGAAGTTTGAAAGATTTGCCAACTTTACCGCTATCAAAAGAACCATCTTCGTTCTTATCAACAAAGCCGCCATCGGAGGTAACGCTTCCATAAGGAATGAAGTAACCCTCAGTAGTACCGGTAACGGGAGAAGTTGTATTAATACGAACTACGATAGCACCGGCATTCTTGGTAACGGTGCAAGCAGCTTCGTAAGCATCAACAAACTGACCGGTAACAGTGATGGGGTATGTACCCTCTTCGGTTTCTGCAGGGATATTTACATCAAATGCAACATCAAAGCCCTCAGTAGTTCTAACATCGAGGAATCTGATAACATTACCATTTACAACGTAATTGCTATCCTTAACCCATTCAAAGCCACTCTTAACTTCAACTACATTATTAACTACGGTGAATCCTGTGGGGAGGGTTATGGTTAAATCGGAACCATAAACTGTACCGAAGTTCTTAGTATGTAACTCAACAGTTACGGGTTTGCTTATATCACTTGAATAAGCAGTTGACACATTAACGGAAGTGCCTTCGCTTGCAGCATTAGCGGTCAAGCAGGTGAAAACCATTGCTAAAGCTAATACAACTGCAAATGTCTTTTTAAATAAAGATGCCATAAAAAAACTCCTATCCGGCATAAGCCAATTTTATAAAATTCTAATAATCCGCCCTACGTTAAGGCAGATTTTTGAGGGTGACAAAATTGCACAAGGGTACAATACACCACCTTTTAAACCATTGTAATTCAAAACCCTTGAAAAAACAATGCGATTTCTTATCATAAAACTGCGATTT
>JAFSAK010000113.1 GCA_017441045.1 Clostridia bacterium | reverse complement strand
CACACCACTTGTTTGTTTTTTAGTTCATCAATTCTGCAAACCATATTTACACCTCAAATAACTATATGCAAAATTTTCCTAAAAATATAACTTTTCTCTTGATTTTTAATGATGTGTAGTATATAATAAATTTAGAAAAAGTGTTCCATTTGGCACACTTTTAAAAAATACGGGAGGTGAGTTATGGACTGTTTCCTTTTTAAATCCTTAAACGAAAACCAAAAGGCCCTTGCCGAAGGTTATATTGAAGAGGTTTTTTCGGCCAAAAAGGGCGATGAACTTTATAAAAATGGGCATATTGGTTTTTTGCTTGAAGGCACCGCCGCCATTAAACGCTGCGTTGAAGATAAAGAAATCACTATGCGCACACTTAAAAGCGGCGATATCTTCGGCTCTGCATCTCTTTTCGGAGATTGGAGGGAAGATTTGAGCAAAACCATTGCCGAAAGCCGTTCAAAAGTAGGATATATAAGCGAGGAAAATTTCAAAAATCTTTTATCGGAGATTCCCCAGATATCCATTAACTATATCGGTTATCTCACCGAAAGGATAAGATTTTTAAACCGAAAAATTGATGCTTTTACGGCGGGAAACGCCGAAAGCAAAATCTTTGAGTCGTTGCAAAATATGCCGTCTGTAGACGGTGTTGTGACCCTCGAATTCGGTATGGCGGAATTTGCCAGGCGGCTTAAGATTGGCCGCACAAGTTTATATAGAGGTTTAGAGGTTTTGGAAAATGAAGGTCTGATAGAAAGAGATGGCCATAAATTCACACTTAGCCAAAGCATTTAAACCCGAACCAGCCTAAAAGGGCGGTTTTAAGGCATCTTTTGGCTCTTTGTCACACATAAGCGACAGCTTTATGTGCTTCGCATCACCAAAATCCACTCATAAAACCGCACCTTTTAGGTCGCAGAATTTTGTGATAAAGGGATTTTGCGGTGGGGCGAGGCACAAAACACAGCAAATCCTGTCGGATTTGCGAGTATTTTAACAAAGTCACAGCGTAAAATCCTTATCCCAAAATCTGATTTGGGTTTGAATGCTTTGGCTAAATAAAGAAAGAGGTAATGAAAATGAAAAAATTAGTTTCCCTTGTTGCTCTTATAATGAGCGTACTTATGATTGTAGGTATTTGCGGATGCAAAGGTAACACTACCGATATTTCCGAAGGAAAACCTCAGGAAGAATATAAGTCAATTGATATGACCGTTGCCTGTCTTAAAGGACCTACGGGCGTTGGTATGGCTAAACTTATGGAAGATTCCAAAAACGGTAAAACCGCCAATAATTATACCTTCACCGTTGCTTCCGCCGCAGATGAAATCAGCGGTAAATTTGTAAAGGGTGAAATTAATATTGCTGCCGTTCCCACCAACCTTGCGGCAAAACTCAACACCAAAACCGAGGGCAAGGTAACAATGCTTGCCGTTAACACCTTGGGCGTTCTTTCCATACTTGAAAACGGAAACACCATAAATTCCGTTGCCGACCTTAAGGGCAAAACCATTTATTCCACCGGCGAGGGCTCTAACCCCGAATATATTCTTCGCTATGTTCTCAAGGAGAACGACATTGACCCCGATAAAGATGTTACCATTCAGTTTGTTGCAACCAATGACGAACTTATATCCGCTCTCGTAGGTGGCAAAGCAAACGTTGCTATGGTACCCGAACCTGCAGCCACCACCGTTCTTACAAAGAAAGATACCTTAAGAAGAGCCATTTCTATGAACGATGAATGGGAAAAGACAGGCGACAGCAGTTTGATGATGGGATGTCTTGTAGCCCTTGATTCCTTCGTAGAGGCCAACAAAGAACAGGTTGATAAATTCCTCGAAGAATATAAAGCATCGGTTGATTGTGCCAATAACTCTACCGCTGATGCCGCAACTCTTTGCGCAAAATATGAAATTGTTCCCGCAGCCCCCATCGCAGAAAAGGCAATACCCCATTGCAATATAACATTTGTAAGCGGAAATGAAATGAAAAACAGCATCACAGGATACTTCGAGGTTCTTAAAAGTTATGACCCCACTTCCATAGGAGGAGCATTGCCTGATGACAGCTTCTATTACGGTGCAAAGTAAAAAACACACTGCAAAAAAGATTCTTTTCTTTCTTTTCGCTCTTGTTTTCTGGATTTCGGTATGGTGGGGAGCGAGTCACCTTATAGGCGAAGATTTGAAAATTTTTCTTCCCTCACCTTTTAAGGTTGCCAAGACCTTTTGCGAACTTCTTTTTAAAAAGGATTTTTATCTCGCTACAGCCCTCACCATTTTACGAATTCTTTCAGGTTTTATTTTAGGCGCGGCGGCGGGTATTATATCAGGTATACTCACCAGCAGTTTTAAACTCGCCGATATAATCATTTCCCCTGCCCTTCGGGTAATACGCGCAGTGCCGGTTGTTTCCTTTATAATTCTGGCATTTCTCTTTATGAGCATTGATGCGCTACCCGTTTTTATATCATTTTTGATGGTAACCCCTCTCGTCTGGCAAGCCACCCACGACTCCCTTAAATCTTCTTGCAAAGATTTGGAAGAAATGGGCCGAGTTTTCAAGATGAGCAAGGTGGCAATACTCTTTAAAATCAAACTCCCCGCCTCTCTTGGTGAGATTATCACTTCGCTTGTAACGGGTCTTGGTTTTGCTTGGAAATCAGGAGTAGCGGCAGAGGTTTTATATAGTCCCAATATATCCATTGGCAAAAGCATATATATAGCCAAAGCAAATTTGGATTTTTCGGGAGTTTATGCCTTTACGTTTACCGTAGTTATTCTGAGTATCATAATCGAAATTCTGCTAAAACACCTTTTAATAAAAAAAGGAGGCGCTTTATATGGTAGAACTTAAAAATGTCTCCTTTTCCTACGGCGAACTTAAAGTTTTAGAGGATTTTAATCTTACGGTCAAAGATGGCGAATCCATCTGCCTTTGGGGAAAATCAGGATGCGGGAAAACCACGGTTTTAAAACTTATTTTGGGTCTTGAAAAGGCCAATAAAGGCGAAATTTCTGCGCCCGATAAAATATCCTGCGTTTTTCAAGAGGATCGACTAATAGAGCATTTATCCCTTGAAAAAAACATTAAACTCGTTCTTAAAAAAGAGCAGTATGAAAAGGCCGATGAACTAATCCGTGAATTTGGACTCCTCGAATTTAAAAAGACCAAAGTTCAAGAACTTAGCGGCGGTATGAAACGCAGAGCCGCCATAATCCGCGCCCTTGCTTTCGGCGGAGATTTGCTCATTCTTGACGAAGCGTTTAACGGCATTGATGCTAAAAACCGCGATAAAATTTCTGAAATCATAAAAAAAGAATTTTTAGATAAAAATAAGGCGGTAATTATGGTTACCCACATTACCTCCGATGCTGCTTCACTAAACGCGCAGGTTATAAAAATATGAAAAATAAAATGCTTCCCTTCATTTTGGGGAAGCATTTTTATTTTATAGAATGGTTTTTAACTCATCTAAATCCTTGATTTCATAGGTTGGGGTATATTTTCCCTTATCACCCTTAGGATTATACCAACAAGTATCAAGCCCTGCATTTATGCCGCCTAAAATATCAGAACTCATGGAATCGCCGATAACAAGAATCTTTGAACGGTCCTTTTCCTCGCTATGCTCTACGGCATAATCAAAGTATTCTTTTTCGGGTTTTTGAGAACCCGTAGTTTCGGAAACAAAAATATAATCGAAATATTTATCAAGTCCCGACTTTTCAATACGGTTATACTGGGTTTTGGCCATACCGTTAGTGGTAGCGCAAAGGATATATCCCTTTGCTTTGACATAATCTAAAATCTCGGTAGCGCCCTCTATAAAATCGCAGTTAAGAGATAGAAAACTAAAGTAATCTACCGCCATTTTTTCGGGGTCGCCCTTCTCGCCTACGGCTTCGAGAAATGTTCTGAAACGACCTGCATAAATCTCCTTTTTCTCGATTTCTCCGCGCTCAAAACGCTCCCAATAACTCTGATTTATCTTTGAATATAATTTGATTTCTTCTTCGCCGAAGGGTATTTTATGTAATTTCAAAAGAGAGGTTAATGCCCCGCGCTCGGCGGCGTGAAAATCCAGAATGGTATTATCAAGGTCGAAATAAAGAGTTGTATATTTTTTCATACGCTTACCTATATAGTTGCAAGAATTGCGGCGGCGCCGGAAAACAGCGAAGTAATTACAAGATAAATCACTATGCCTAAAACTACGGCTCCTCCATTTGTTCCGCCCGATGCAGAAAGGGCAAACAGATAGTATCGGCTATCAATATTTGATGACCTTACTTTGTTTATCTTCTTAACGGCGAACTTTTTATACCAATAATATGCGAAAATTCCCGTGATTACAAACGACGCTATATCTATAATATCCGAAATTTCGCTTGCAACAGAGCCCCTGAGGGAATAAATCTTCTCGAAATATTCTTTTTCATCTATTTCGCCGTCTATGTATTCCTCATAAACATCCATAATATCTTCGAAATCGGTTATTTTTCCATCGGAAAAATAACTTTCCGTAATAGTTACCGCGCCGCTTACTATAATTCCTATTGCTAAAAACAGTATAGCGATTTTATACATTTTTCTGTATAAAAACCAAATTGCCGCGCCGACAGGACCCAAAAACAAACTCCAAATTGCCGCGGGCCAACACCAACACGCCTTGCTTCCCGATAACTGCATTTTAGCAAATTTGGGCAGTATTTTTCTCGATTTAGCGCCAATGAAAGCCGACATTTCTTCGGCGGGAATACCATCAATTTCAGGCATATTCATATCGTTATTATTGTTCATACTGTTATAGGCATATTGGTCATTATGCTGACCTTGTTCGCCGCCTGCGGCCGCGAATTCTTTTCCGCAGTTTTTACAAAATTTATAAATTTCTTCGTTTTCGGTTCCACAATTACTGCAAATTTTATTACTCATAATACACCTCTTATAAGAAAGTAATGATAATGCTATATACTATATCGGTAGCAAAAAATCCTACTGCCGCCAATAAAACATTAACTCCGCCTCGTTTTGCAAAATCGGCATCCCTATCTTCACTGTTTTCTTTTATATCCTTAATGGCATTTATGGCGTGACGGCTATAAATAAAATCGCCGAAAATTCCCGCCAAAAATCTGAATAGCAAATTAATAAATCCGCCTAATGCACTTAAAATCAAGGCACTCGTACCTATTTCAGGCATTGCACCCATCATTTCGGAAACTAAGGTTCGGGTATTATTCAAATCGATACCCAAACTATAAATTGCATCTTGTAAAGGATAGGAAAACAAGGCGGATAAAACGGTTAAAATTCCCGCTAAAACACCATAAAGATACATTTTTCTGCTCAAAAACCAAGAGCAAGGGAAGAGAAACGCAAACCAGTTCCAAGAGGTCTTTTTCCCCGCATTTGCGGCGGCGAATTTCGGAATATAACGACCTGTATTAGAAAAGACAAAACGCTTTGCTTCATCGGCGGTAACTCCCCCACCCACATCCATATCTGCAGGTACTCCGCCCAAAAAATCATAAACTCTATAACCATCATTCATTCTGAAATTAGGAGTTGAGCAATTAGGACAAGAGTTAAGGGAATTATCGTATTTTTCTTCGCACATAGGACATTTCGCAAAATTGCCCTCGTTTTTATTTTCCGTATTTTCTTGGATATTTTCCTTTTCTCTTTTTGCCATTGCCACATCATACTGTCTATCAGTTCCGTGGAATTCTTCCAGAGCGCAATGGCCTATTTTATTATAACATTCTCGGTGATGGGGAGCGCCGCAAACGGGACAAAACACCACATCATCTTCGGGGAATAAATATGCATGACATACCCCGCAGGTTTTTCCTTTAAGTTCCGCGCTCATACCTTAACACCTCTATAGTCCTCTATCTTATCAAAAACGCTTCCGAAATATTCTTTTCCGTAGTTATGATATTCACCCTTGGAAATCATATCGCAAAGTTCCGCCTTTGTAACCCACTTCGTACGGTCAACTTCGCTTTTTTGAAGCACCAATTCTTCGGGTTTTAAGTCACAGGTAGTAACCCATACATCAAGAAGGGAATTTTTTCGCTTTATGCGGAAAAGTTTTTTAAGGGTTTCTTTATCCGTGCTGATACCAAGTTCCTCGAAAAGTTCTCTTCTTGCGGCGGTGAAAGAATCCTCGCCCGAAACGGCGGCGCCGCCCGTTGCGGCCCACTCGCCCGGCATTAATTTTTTATGCTCCGAACGGCGCTGTATCAAAAATTCGCCGTTTTTTGAAATTATCCATATATGAACCACAAGGTGATATTCACCCGCTCTTAAGGCATATCTGCCGCGGGGGACCCTCCGTCCCGTTTTTTCACCTTGTGAGTTATATATATCCCACTGTTCAACCATTATCTCTTCTCCGCGATTTCACCCATATTTTTATAAATGCTGTTTTTAGGAATAAATCCGCGAACACTTGAAAGGGGGTAAACATTTGTATTACTGCCGATAACGGTACCCGGATTTAGAACGCTTCCGCAACCTACTTCAACATTATCCCCAAGCATTGCGCCGAATTTTTTAAGCCCCGTTTCCAATCTGCCTTCAGGCGTTTTAATGGTTACGAGGGTTTTATCGGATTTAAGATTTGAAGTTATTGCGCCTGCGCCCATATGGGAACGAAATCCTATAACCGAATCTCCGACATAATTATAGTGCGGCACCTGCGCTTTATCAAACAGGATAACATTTTTAAGTTCGGTAGAATTGCCGACAACAGCGCCTTTACCTACAATGGCATTTCCTCTGATAAATGCGCAATGGCGGATTTCAGTATCCTCATCAATAATGCAAGGACCGTTTATAAAAGCGGTAGGAGCCACCTTGGCGCTTTTTGCTATAAAAATATTTTCGCCTATTTTCTCAAATTTAGTCATATCAAGAGTTTTGGCAAGTTCTAAAATAAAATCCTTTATTTTAGGCAAAACTTCAAATGGATATTTTGTTCCCTCAAAAATAGGAGCCGCTATGGTATTTTCCATAGAATATAATTCTTTTGTTTCAAGAAATTTCATACTTCTACCTCCTAAAAGTATTTTACCAAATAATTATATCAGTATTATGAACTTTTTTCAACAATTTATATTTTTTACTATTGCCATTACAGAAAATATATATTATAATAATACCGATATCTACTTGTGTGTTAAACCGTGCGAATGGGCGGGTCCTGTGCGACGGGCGGCTGTGAACCATGTCAGGCGGGGAACCGAGCAGCATTAAGCAGTTTTGTCGGTGCGCCGCAGTAAATCGGCTCATTCGTACGGTTTAGCTCACAAGTTTTTTACTAATAAAACGAGGTGAAATTATGGCATATCAGGCATTATACCGTAAATACCGCCCCAAAACCTTCTCGGATGTTGTAGGGCAAGAGCATATTACCGATACTTTGCGAAATGAACTCAGCGAAGGTAAGATTGTTCACGCATATTTATTTACCGGCACCAGAGGTACGGGTAAAACAACCTGCGCCAAGATTTTAAGCAAGGCGATAAATTGCCAAAATTCCAAAAACGGTGACCCCTGCGGCGAATGCGAAATGTGCCGCGCAATAAATGAAGAATCCATCACCGATATTTGCGAAATAGATGCCGCATCCAATAACGGTATTGATGATATAAGAGAACTTCGCGAGCAGGTGAACTTCTCCCCCGTTTCCGCTAAGTACAGAGTTTATATCATCGATGAGGTACATATGCTTTCAATAAGTGCCTTTAACGGTCTTTTAAAAACCCTTGAAGAGCCCCCGGAGCATGTTGTATTTATCCTTGCTACCACCGAAGTTCATAAGCTCCCCGCAACTATTCTCTCCCGTTGTCAGCGTTTTGATTTCAGAAGAATAGACCCTGAAAAGATTATTGAGCGTCTTAAATTCGTGGCTGAAAGCGAAGGTTTAACCCTTACGGATGATGCCGCCTCTTTAATTGCAGGGGCTGCAGACGGCGGTATGCGTGATGCCCTCTCTATTTTAGATTTATGCGCTTCCAATAGTAATAATATAACCGAAAATGTAGTTGCAAATGTTTGCGCTATGGCAGGCAATGATTACCTTTTAAATCTTGCCGATGCTATTAAGCATCAAAACACAGAAGAAGCCATTATGATGCTCGATAAACTTCATAATTCTTCCGTTGATATGCTTCGGCTTTTAAATGAACTTATCGGTCATTACCGTGATTTGATGATAGTTAAAACGGTGAAGACAGCGCAAAAACCCATTGTTTGCTCTGCCGCCCGTCTTAAAGCTTTGGAAACTCAAGCGGCAGATTATTCCATCAATGAAATTATGGCGGTTTTAGGCGTTTTGCAATCGGCTACCGCCGCTATGCAAACGGGTAATCGCCGTTGCGAAATGGAAATGACGGTTATAAAACTCTGCTCACCGAAAGTTGCCGGTGATATTAATTCTTTGGAACTTCGAATTGCCGCTCTCGAAAAGATGGGCAATGCAAAAACCGTTATAACTAAGGCAGAAGAAACCGAAACTGTAGTGGTAAAAGAGCCGACTATAGAAACAAAAGAGGTTGATGATGAACCCGCAGTTTCCGAAATTCAAGATGAAGAGATTCCTCTTCCAACCGAGTGTCCTATAGAAGAAATATCCACCGAGCCCAAAAACGAATTCGCAGAGAAAACGGAAGATAGCGATTCACCCCTTGAAGAATGGGAAGATATTTTGGCTCTTATCAAGAAAAGCAATCCCCTGCTTCGCGGAGTTTTGCAAGATTCAAAGGCATATATCCAAGGGGATTATCTGCTTATTGATACAGAAAATTCCCAGTTCCGTTCCCTTGTAAACGGCACAAATCCCGTTTACAGAAATTCCATCAGAAACGCCGCTTTAGAGGTGCTTGGCAAAACATATAAATTAGGTCCTTATAAAAAAGCGGCCGAAAGTCATGATCCTCTTGCAAGTTTCGCAGCAAAACTTAAAGAATTAGAAAACTAATTAGGAGATATATTTATGAAGGTTAGAATTCCCAATTCCGGTGGCCCCGGCAATATGAATCAGATGTTAAAACAAGCGCAAAAAATGCAAGAAGATATGGCAAATCTTCAGACCGACCTTGAGCAGAGAGAGTATACTGCTTCTTCGGGCGGCGGACTTGTTACCGTTACGGTTGACGGAAAGCATCTTATAAAATCCATCAATATCAAACCCGATGCGGTTGACCCCGATGATTCTGAAATGCTGGAAGATTTGGTTACCGTTGCAGTAAACGAAGCGATAAATAACGCTATTAAGGCGGCAGAGGAAGAAATGGGCGCTATTACAGGCGGCCTTAATCTCCCCGGTATGTTTTAAGATATGAGTTATAATATTGTTCCTTTAAACGAGCTTATAAATCAATTCGCCCGTTTGCCCGGTATTGGCAAGAAAACTGCTCAACGCCTTGCATATAGTATTATCGAACAACCCCCTGAAAGAGCAAAGCAGTTTGCCGAAGCACTTATAAACGCTCGTGAAAAGATTCATCTATGTAAGGTTTGTCAAACCCTTACCGATAAGGATATCTGTGATTTTTGCAGTGATGAAAAGCGGGATAGGACTACCGTTTGCGTAGTTGAAGACCCCCGCGATGTTATGGCCTTTGAGCGCACCCGCGAATATAGGGGCGTTTATCACGTTTTGCACGGTGTTATATCTCCTCTTGATGGGGTAGGTCCCGAGCAACTCAAACTCAAAGAACTTATGGCGCGGCTTTCTTCAGGCGAAATCAAGGAAATTATTATGGCAACCAACCCAACGGTTGAGGGCGAAGCCACCGCAAGTTATATTTCCCGCCTTGTTAAACCTATGGGAATTAAGGTTACCCGCCTTGCCTACGGTATCCCCGTCGGCGGCGACCTTGAATATGCCGATGAATATACTTTAGCCCGAGCCCTTGAAGGCAGAAACGAGATTTAATATGGAACAGAAAAAAATTGACCGCATAAATT
>JAFSAK010000015.1 GCA_017441045.1 Clostridia bacterium | reverse complement strand
AATTATATCGTAAGGTATCTATGCAAAGATAGAACAGGGTTCAACTTCTGGTTTGTGTTAATGGTATCTTTTGTGGTGTGTGGAGTTTCGCACTTAGCAACTGTTATTTTAAGAAAATGGAAAGTTACCAATAAATTGTTTTTAGGCGGCAAATAATTATAGTTAAGCAAATTTATATACACGGCGCTCTTGTTTTAGGGGGCTGTGTTTTTTATATTAAGCATAAAAAAGACGAGTTGTGGTTGGAAATAGTCGGTTTTTAATTATATATAATATTTTGATAAAATTTTAACATTTTTTAATAAAAACCCTTTTCAAATCGAAATTTGTATGTTATACTATGATAGTATATGTGCGCACTGTGTCGATTTATGGCATATGCGCTTGGTACATATTATTTCAGAGGAGGATTCTGTTAATGAAGAAGAAAATCAGCACACTTCCCTTCAAAGGAACTGCCGAGCAGGAAGCTAAGCTTATGCAGGTTATCGAAGATCATAAGCATGATAAGAGCAACCTTATGGTAGTTATGCAGAAGGCGCAGGACATCTACGGTTATCTACCTATTGAAGTTCAGGAAATGATATCCGAAGGTATGGAAGTACCCCTTGAGAAGATTTACGGCGTAGCAACCTTCTATGCTCAGTTCTCACTTTCTCCCAAGGGCAAGTACAATATTTCGGTATGTTTGGGTACCGCTTGTTATGTTAAGGGCTCCGGCGATCTTTTCGATAAGCTTAGCGAACGCCTTGGCATCGGCGCAGATGAGTGCACTCCCGACGGTAAGTTTTCTCTTGAAGCATGCCGCTGCATAGGCGCTTGCGGTCTTGCTCCCGTACTTACTATCAATGAAGATGTTTACGGTCGTCTTACTGTTGATGATATTGATGATATCTTGGCAAAATATCCCGACTGATTTTTAGATTAATTTTAGATTTGAGGAATGTGTCTGCATGAAAATCAGTAAAATGAAAGAATTGCTTGAAGCCGAGGTTTTATGCTCGGAGGAGAATATCGAAAAGCACGTATATTCTGCCTGCGGTTGCGACCTTATGAGCGATGTCCTCGCTTATGTTAAAGACCAAGCAGTTCTGCTTACAGGATTAGTTAACCCTCAGGTTATCCGCACTGCCGAAATGATGGATATGATTTGCGTTGTTTTTGTTCGTTCCAAAACGCCTACGGATGAGATGCTGTCTCTTGCTAAAGAAAGCGGTATCGTAATTATGAAAACCGATAAACGACTTTACGAGGCCTGCGGTCTTTTATATTCTAGCGGCCTTGTAGGAAATAAGGTTAAGTAATGGGCGAAGAACTAATCTTCACTTTCGATGTTGACGGCGAGGATTTCACATCTGCCGGTCAAGCATCGGTGCAAATCAAGAAAAATTTAAGGCAGCTTGGAATAAATCCTGAGATTATTAGAAGAGTTTCAATAGCGATGTATGAGGGTGAAATCAATATGGTAATTCATGCCGGCGGCGGTGAGGCCATCGTTAAGGTATTTGAAGATTCCATTGAAATCATTCTCAAAGATAACGGTCCCGGCATAAAAAATATCGATCAGGCCATGCAGGAAGGTTATTCTACTGCGCCCGATAGAATTCGTTCTTTAGGATTCGGCGCAGGAATGGGTCTTCCCAATATGAAACGATATACCGATTCTATGGAAATTGATTCCACGGTTGGTGTCGGTACCACAGTGGTAATGCGAGTAAATATTGTGTAGGTGATAACTTTGCATACTTATGAACATTCCGTTTTGCTTGATGAAAGCAAATGTACAGGTTGTACCACTTGTTTAAGGCATTGTCCTACTGAGGCCATAAGAATTCGTGACGGTCGCGCAGTAATCAATAGCGATAGATGTATTGATTGCGGTGAGTGTATAAGAAATTGCCCCCATAAAGCCAAAAAGGCGGTTTGCGGAAAACTTCAGGATATGGAGCGTTTTAAGTGGAAGATAGCTCTTCCTGCTCCTACTCTTTACGGTCAGTTCGATAATCTTGATGATATCGATTATGTGCTTAACGGTTTACTGAAAATCGGCTTTGATGATGTTTATGAGGTTTCGAAAGCGGCGGAACTTGTTTCTGCTTATACGCGACTGTATCTTAAAACCGATGGGGTTAAAAAGCCCGCAATAAGTTCGGCTTGTCCCGTTGTTTTGCGACTTATCGGTCTTAGATTTCCGTCACTTAACGATAACATTATTCATATGCTTCCTCCGATGGAGGTTGCGGCAAAACTTGCAAGGGAAAAAGCTTTGAAAGAGCATCCCGAACTAAAACCCGAGGAAATCGGCGTTTGCTTTATATCACCTTGCCCCGCAAAAGCAAGTTATGTAAAAAACGGCTTTGCGGAGTATAAAAGTCAGGTAGATGAAGTGGTATCCATAAGCGATATCTACTTTATGCTCATCGGCGAAATGAAGCAGGATGAAAATATAGAAACCCTTTCCGAATCGGGTATGATAGGAATCGGTTGGGCCAGAAGCGGCGGCGAAGCCACTGCTATTTTCAACGAAGATTACCTTGCCGCAGATGGAATTGAAAATGTTATTCATGTTCTTGATCAGGTGGAAAACGGCAATATACCGCCCCTTGAGTTTATTGAGCTTAATGCTTGTACGGGCGGATGCGTAGGCGGTGTGCTTACAATGCAAAACCCCTTTATTGCCAAAGCCCGTTTGCAGACACTCAGAAGATACCTTCCCGTATCTCAAAACTTCTTAAGCGAAGAAGAATCAAAATATATTCCCGATAATTACCTGTTTAATGAATTACCTGAATATCAACCTATGACTAAACTTAGTGATAGTATGGCCGAATCTATGAGGATGATGGCGGATATTCAGAAACTTAAAAAGCAACTACCGGGTATTGACTGCGGCTCTTGCGGAGCCCCCACTTGCAGAGCGTTTGCAGAGGATGTGGTAAGAAAACTTTCCGATGAAAACGGATGTCTTATCCTCAACTGCTACAATCCGCCGAAGGAGGAATAGGGATGACAGTAAAAGAAATCGCAGAAAGTGCAGAACTTAAGATACTGTCAATACCGGACCCCGACCGCGAAGTGAAGGGCGTTTATATAGGCGACCTACTTAGTTGGGTTATGGGCAGAGCAGGGGAGTCAAATGCTTGGATAACCATAATGAGCAATATAAATGTTGTGGCTGTTGCATCCCTTGCGGATGTTTCCTGTGTTATATTATCTGAAGGTGTAGAACTTCCTGCGGATGTGCTTTCCGCCGCAGAGGAAAAGGGTATAAATGTTCTTTCCTCAAAATATCCGTCTTATGAAACGGCGGTAATTTTAAGCGGTATGGCGTAATGAACAGATATTATTACGATTTGCATATCCATTCTTGTCTTTCCCCTTGCGGTGATGATGATAATACACCCAATAATATAGCCGGTATGGCATCCCTTTGCGGACTGAATATCGTTGCTCTTACCGACCATAATACCTGCAAAAATTGCCCCGCTTTTTTTGAGGCGGCAAAGAAATACGGAATAATCGCCGTAGCTGGTATGGAACTCACTACTTCGGAAGATATACATATTATGTGTCTTTTTGAGGAACTCGGCGATGCGATGAGGTTTTCGGATGAGATTGAAAAATATCGAATTCCATATAAAAACCGAGTTGATATCTTCGGTGAGCAAATGATTATGGATGGGGAAGATAATATAATCGGCCGCGAAGAAAATTTGCTTTCCAATGCAACTATGATTTCGGTAGATGATGTGCCGAAACTTGTAAATGAGTTTAATGGAATTTGTTATCCCGCCCATATTGACCGTCAAGCAAACGGAATAATCGCAGTTCTGGGAACCTTTCCCGAAACTTCGGAATTTTCTTGCTTTGAATTGCATAACGGCGGCGCGGCGGATGATTATATAGCCCGTTACGGCTTGGAAGATAAGGTTATGGTTGTCGGAAGTGATGCTCACTATCTTACCGATATGCGAGATAAAGAATTTTATTTCGATATTGAAGATGAGCCATATAGCAGCGCTTATGTCAGAAGTCAACTTTTTAAGTTATTAAAAGCAAAACAAGGTGAATAAATGAAGGAATTATCCCTAAATATTCTGGATATTACCGAAAATTCCATTAAAGCGGGGGCTTCTCTTACCGAGATTACCCTTGACGAAACGGATGAAACTTTAATTCTTACCATTAAGGATGACGGTTGCGGTATGTCTGAAGAAACGGTTAAATCCGTTACAGATCCGTTCTATACCACCCGTACCACCAGAAAGGTGGGACTTGGAATTCCCTTTTTAAAATTAGCGGCCGAGCAAACAGGCGGTTATCTTGAGATTTTTTCAAAAACCGCAGATAAGTTTTCGCAAGACCACGGAACTTCGGTAAAAGCGGTATTTTATAAGAATCATCTGGATTTCACACCGCTTGGAGATGTTATAGCAACGGTTATAACACTTGTTCAAGGCCATCCCGATACGGATTTCTTGTTTGCACACAGGAAAAACGGTGGGGAAGCGGTTCTTGATACAAGGCAACTTCGTGAGGTTTTAGAGGGTGTCCCTCTTAACAGTTACGATGTTATAAAATGGATAGAAGAATATTTGCGAGAGCAATATTCAGAATTATAAATTAAGTAAATATTATTTTCAGAAAGGAAGATATATATGAAATCTTTGGCTGAATTACAAGCAATCAAGGAGAAAATGAGAGACAAGGTAGTTATCCGCGAAGGCGTTAATGAAACTCGCGTTGTAGTTGGTATGGCTACTTGCGGTATCGCAGCAGGCGCTCGTCCCGTTCTTAATACCTTTGTTGAGGCCGTAAACGAAGGAGGCCTTGCAGATAAGGTTACCGTTTCTCAGACCGGTTGTATCGGCATTTGCCAGTTCGAGCCCGTTGTTGAGGTTTACGAATCAGGCAAGGAAAAAGTCACCTATGTTAAGATGACTGCCCAGAAGGCAAAAGAGGTTGTTGAAAAACACCTTAAAGGCGGCAATGTAATTGCTGAATATACAATTTCTTACAATAGTTAATTGGAGGTAAAGTTATGATTCGTGCACATGTACTTATTTGTGGCGGTACCGGCTGTACCTCGTCAGGAAGCCAATCTATTCAGGAAGCATTTGCTGCCAATATAGAGGCAAACGGACTCACCGAAGAAGTAAAACTCGTTCAGACCGGCTGTTTCGGTCTTTGCGCTTTGGGTCCCGTTGTTATCGTTTATCCTGACGGTACTTTCTATAGCCGTGTTACCCCCGAAGATGTAAAAGAAATCGTTGAAGAGCATCTTCTTAAAGGTAGAATTGTTGAACGCCTTGTTTATAGTGATACAGGCGCCGAAACAAAGTCCGATGAAGTTGTTCCCCTTAGCGAAACCGCATTCTACAAGTCTCAGAACCGCGTAGTTCTCCGTAACTGCGGTGTTATCAATCCCGAAGAAATTGATGAATATATCGCTATGGACGGTTACGCAGCCCTCGGTAAAGCCCTTACCGAAATGACTCCCGAAGAGGTTATTAAAACTATTTCCGATTCAGGTCTTCGCGGTCGTGGCGGCGGCGGATTCCCCACCGGATTTAAATGGTCTCTCTGCGCTCCCAATAAAGCAGACCAGAAATATGTAGTATGTAATGCCGACGAGGGCGACCCCGGTGCATTTATGGACCGTTCCATCCTTGAAGGTGACCCCCATTGTATCATCGAAGCAATGGCTATCGCAGGTTACGCTATCGGCGCTACCAAGGGTTATGTTTATGTTCGTGCAGAGTATCCTATTGCAGTTGAGCGTTTACAGAAGGCAATAGATGCCGCTTATGAATACGGCCTACTCGGTAAGAACATCTTTGATTCAGGATTTGATTTTGACCTTTATATCCGTCTTGGCGCAGGCGCCTTCGTTTGCGGTGAAGAAACCGCTCTTATGACCTCTATCGAGGGCAACCGTGGTGAACCCAGACCTCGTCCTCCTTATCCTGCTGTTAAAGGCCTTTACGGCAAGCCCACCGTTGAAAACAACGTTGAAACCTT
>JAFSAK010000112.1 GCA_017441045.1 Clostridia bacterium | reverse complement strand
TTCACGCTGCATTGACAGACCCATCCGCCCCCTCTTCCCCAAAGATATGAGAAATGACTGCTCGGTTGTTGCAACCGTTATGTCGGTTGACCCCGACTGCTCACCCGAAATTACCGCCGCTATCGGTGTTTCTGCAGCTATCGCAGTATCCGATATTCCTTGGGAAGGTCCTATCGCCAGTACAAGCGTTGGCCTTGTTGACGGCGAGATTATCATCAATCCCACTTTAGAGCAGAGAGCAGTTTCCGACCTTAACCTCACCGTTTCTTCAACCGCTGATTTGGTTGCTATGATTGAGGCAGGCGCAAATGAAATTGATGATGACCTTATGTTTGACTGCATTATGGCAGGTCATGAGGTTAATAAAGAAATTGTTAAATTTATTAACGGTATCGTTGCCGAAATTGGTAAAGAGAAATTTACATTCGAGTCCAGCAATCCCGATCCCGAAATTATGGCTGAGATTGAAGAATTCTGTATTGAAGATGTAAAGAAAGCCCTCGATACCGATGATAAGAATGTTCGCGATGCCGCTTTACTTCCCATCTATGATGCAGTTCACGCTAAATTTGATGAGAGATTTGAAGGCAATGAAGCAAAACTTGATGAGATTATGTATCTCGTTCAGAAGCATGTAGTTCGCGCTTGGCTTAAGGATGAGCATAAGCGTGTTGACGGTCGCGGTATCGATGATATCCGTCCTCTTGATGCTCAGGTTGATTTGCTTCCCAGAACTCACGGTTCGGGTATGTTTACAAGAGGTCAGACTCAGGTTCTTTCCGTTGCTACTTTAGCTCCCATCAGCGAAGCTCAGAAGCTTGACGGACTTGATGAAGATACCTCTAAGCGTTATATCCACCACTATAACTTCCCCTCATATTCTGTTGGCGAAACCAAACCATCCCGTGGCCCCGGACGCCGTGAAATCGGTCACGGCGCATTAGCAGAAAAAGCCCTTGTTCCCGTAATCCCCAGCGTTGAAGAATTCCCCTATGCTATCCGCGTAGTAAGTGAAGTTCTTTCTTCCAACGGTTCTACTTCTCAGGGCTCTATCTGTGGCTCAACCCTTGCTCTTATGGCAGCAGGCGTTCCCATTAAAGCCCCCGTTGCAGGTATTTCCTGTGGTCTTATCACAGGCGATGAAGGCGTTTACGGCGACTTTATGACTATGGTTGATATTCAGGGACTTGAAGATTTCTATGGCGATATGGACTTTAAGGTTGCAGGTACTCATAAGGGTATCACCGCAATTCAGATGGACTTAAAGGTACATGGTCTTACCCCTGAAATCATTAAAGAGGCCTTTGCTAAAACCCATAAGGCAAGACTTCACATTCTTGATGAAGTAATGCTCAAATGTATCGCAGAGCCCCGCGCAGAACTTTCTAAATATGCTCCTAAGATGTTTACCACCACCATCAGCCCCGATAAAATCGGTGATGTTATCGGTAAGCAGGGTAAGGTTATTCAGTCCATCCAAGAGCAGTGCGAATGTACCATTACTATCGAAGAAGATGGTCACGTTTATGTTTCTGCCCTTGATGCAGAAAAAGCTCAGCAGGCAATTTCTATTGTTGAACTTATTGCTAATGACCCCGAAATCGGCGCAGTATATAGCGGTAAAGTAACCCGTCTTATGACCTTCGGTGCCTTTGTTGAAATTGCTCCCGGTAAGGAAGGCCTCGTTCATATCTCTAAACTTGATGTTAAGAGGGTTGAAAAGGTTGAAGATGTTGTTGCAGTAGGCGATCAGGTAATCGTTAAGGTAACCGAAATTGATGACCAAGGCAGAATTAACCTCTCCCGCAGAGATGCACTTGTAGAAATCAACGGCGCAGTTGTTGAAGAGGGCGCAGATGAAGAAGCTCCCCGCAGAAATAATAAAGAGCGTCGCGGTTTCAAAAAGCGCTAATAAATATTTTAAGCAGTAGACCCTCCGATTTTTCGGAGGGTCTACTTTTCATAGAATAAAAAAATAGGTGTTGCAATTCTAATGGTGATTTATTAAAATAAAGGTGAACTTGAGGTGATGTTATGTTTATTGATGAAAATAAAAAAGTAGCAGGTTTAAATCTTTTTGATAACCCCTTCGTTTCTGTTGCAGAGCTTGAGCAGCCCTGCCGAAAAATAGCGGCAGAGGGCAGCGTTCTTCTTAAAAATGAAGATAATGTTTTGCCTTTCAAAAAGGGTGAAAAGGTGGCGGTTTTCGGCAGAATTCAAACCACATATTATAAAAGCGGAACGGGCTCGGGCGGCGACGTAAAAATCAAGAAACATCCAAGCATAATTGAATCCATAAAAAAAGACGGAAGCATAATTATAGATGAAGAATTGCTTTGCGTTTATAAAAATTGGATAGAGGAAAATCCTTTTGATGACGGTCACGGTTGGGCAAAAGAACCTTGGTGCCAAGAGGAAATGCCCCTTTCTGAAGAAATCGTTAAATCGGCGGCTGGGCGCAACGATGCTGCGTTGGTTATCATCGGCAGAACTGCGGGCGAGGACCACGATAACGCCGAAGAAAAAGGTAGCTGGTATCTGACCGATAAGGAAGAAGAAATGATAGCAAAGGTATCTGCTAATTTCGATAAGATTGCCGTAGTTTTAAATGTAGGTAACCTTATAGACCTTTCATTTGTGGAAAAATATTCGGTTAATTCCGTGCTTTATTCTTGGCAGGGCGGAATGTATGGTGCCGATGGTCTTGCCGATGTTTTATGCGGTAAAATAAGCCCTTCGGGCAAGCTTACCGATACCCAACCTAAAAAACTTTCTGATTGTCCTTCCTACGATAATTTCGGCGATAATGATGAGAATATTTATCAAGAGGATATATATGTAGGATATAGATACTTCGAAACCTTTGCAAAAGATAAGGTTATGTACCCCTTTGGTTTCGGTATTACATATACGGAATTTGAGGAAGAGTATAAAGCAGTAGTTGATGGCACTACCGTTACAGTAACTGCAAAAATCAAAAATATAGGTGATTTTCCCGCCCGTCAGGTAGCGCAGGTTTATTATGGCGCTCCCTGCGGAAAATTGGGCGCCCCCTCAAAACAACTTATCGGCTATAAGAAAACAAAAACCTTAAATCCAATGGAAGAAGAAACCCTTGAAATTAAGGTTGATATTAAAAACCTCGCTTCTTATGATGACGGGGGAGTTACGGGCAACCGCTCTTCATTTGTTCTCGAAAAAGGCATTCATATAATTTATGCAGGAATAGATGTAAGGAACGCCGAAAAAATTGCTGAAATAAATATCGCCGATACCTTGGTTGTGGCAAAGCTCGAAGAAGCAATGGCGCCTACTAAAC
The DNA here is from genome assembly GCA_017441045.1 of Clostridia bacterium. The sequence continues at coordinate 7,160 of JAFSAK010000112.1, read as the reverse complement.
CCTTTGACCGCCTCGTTGCCAAGGAAGAAAACGGTGAAATAGTACCCGTATATGAGCCAACGCCCCTAAAAACCAACGATACCGAGAAGCGTATTCTTGAAAGAAGACCTGAGGAAATTAAATTTACGGGCGATAAGGGAATTAAACTTTCCGATGTTTACGAAAATAAAAATACCCTTGATGAATTCGTAGCCCAGATGACCGAAGAAGACCTTATCAATATTGTTTGCGGAGAGGGTATGAATAGCCCCAAAGTAACTGCGGGCACAGGCGGCGCTATTGGCGGTACCACCGAGGCCTTAAGAGCTTTGGGAATTCCCGTTACTTGCGTTACCGATGGCCCTTCGGGACTTCGCATTCAGGATGATTGGTATGCTACGAGTTTACCTAACGGTATGGTTTTCGCATCTTCCTTTGATGATGAACTCACAGAGAGCATCTTTGACCTTGAAGGCATTGAAATGTTCAGATACAATATCGATGCCCTTTTAGGCCCCGGTATAAATATCCATAGAAATCTTTTAAACGGCCGAAACTTTGAATACTTCTCCGAAGACCCGCTACTGACGGGTAAAATTGCGGCCGCAATGTCAAGAGGTCTTTCTAAATCAAATTGCAGTACCACAATTAAGCATATGTGCGGTAATAATCAGGAAACGAGAAGACATTTTGTTAATTCGGTTATTTCCGAAAGAGCACTTCGTGAAATCTACCTTCGCCCCTTCCAAATTGCCGTTAAGGAAAGTGAATGTGGGGCTATAATGACTTCTTATAATCCCGTAAATAACTATTGGTCCGCTTCTAACTACGACCTTACCACCACCATTCTCAGAAACGAATGGGGATATAATGGTCTTGTTATGACGGATTGGTGGGCAAGAAGCGGAAGCACCCCAGAAAACGCTACTACCACTAATCTCAAAGATATGGTAAGGGCACAAAACGATATTTATATGGTTTGTATGGACGCTGCTTCCAAATCTAACAATATAAGAGAAGGACTTAAAGATGGCTATATAACCATAGCAGACCTTCAAAGATGCGCTAAAAATATTTTAGGGTTTGTCCTTAAATCCAATACCTTTATAAAGGTGCTTAAAAACGGAGGCAAAATCCCCGAATTTCCAAGAGCCGATGAAAAGGATATGAAGGAAAGCTGTGTTTACGAAAATATTAAAAGCGGTGATAAGTTCTACGCAAAATACGGCGGCACCACCCCCGTTTTATTCACTTTCGAGGTGTCTTGTAGCGCAAGTGAACTTTCGCAAAATACTATCAGATTTAAACTTGATGGCTCTGATATTGACCTTGTTGTTAACGGAACAAATGGTGAATATGTAGAAATTAAACGCTTCTTCCCCTTGGAAGATAGGCAACACGGTTTTATCTGCACCTTCGGTGATGAAATTGACATTCGTCGCATAACAATTAAAGAGTTAAGATAACAAAAATCCCGATTGGAAATTCCAATCGGGACTTTATCTTATTTAAACCTTATTTTACAACCTAAATATTCTTGGCATTTTGTAAGCCCTGCGGCTACTGTTTTTTACATAACAAACGCGGCAAGTGAAGTTACACGCGTATATCTCTATATGTACCGAATAAGTCGAAAACTTCACGCGTTATTCTTGCGAATTTGTTTTGTGTGCCGCTATTATTTCCACCGCTTATTATACCAATAGCTGTATAGCCGGCACCGGATTTATTATAATACACGGGACCGCCACTCATGCCGCCGCTAGTATTTGTATTAGTGCTAGAAAGTGTATATGTGGCAGAATTGGAAATAGTGCCATCAGAACGGTACATAACACGTGTGGTATTTCCCGATACTGTAGCGGGATAACCGGTAAGTGAAATTGATGTTCCGTTATATGATGAAGTTTTGGTTGCAATTCCCATATAGCCAACTGTGTCTCCAATGTTAGATTCTAACTCAATGATTCCCCAATCATAATTATTGCTATTACCGCTATCTGAATAGCCCGTAGGAATCATATAAGCCGATGCATTTGCCGAACCGTAAGGTGTGGAGTTATTAGTTCGTGCGGGGAATACGACGGCATTTTCAACAAATTCATCTGTGTCAATATCGAATATAACATGTGCAGCTGTAGCTACAGCACAAGGTCCTATCATAAATCCGGTACCGCGTAAAAGGGTGCCGTTCAATTCGCATTGAATATACACAGTTGTACGATAAGGTGCACTGGTGGCGGGGTTAATGGCAGTCCAACTTCCTAATAAATGTCTTTGAGATATGGCGGGAAGATGGCTCTCAGTTAGACCTTCGGGTGTATAGTAGGGTAGATATGATTCTTCGCTACTTTTTTGAAAATTATAATTGTTTCTTTCAAGGAAACTTTTTACAGTGAAGGATGCAACGGTTTTTTCAGAAACATCATATCTATACAAAGTTGAATTATAAACATCGTCAACACTTGGTACCATAGCGCTTTGCTGCGCAGAAACGGTATAGCCGAAAGATAATGTTAAAACAATGGATAAACCTATAGATAATAACTTTTTCATAAATACTCCTTTCTATTCCATTAAAAAAATCTCGGAAACTAAATCTCCGCGGACAATTCTGTAATATCCTTTCTTCATGGGAGTATCGAAAAAATTTCTTAAAACGACACCACGAACCATAGATGTTTCATTTGTTTTAAGTTCGTGATACCAACCTTCGTAGGTAAAGTATACATCGTCACCCTTTCTAAAAGGATATTTTTCCCACGCATTGTTTTTATAGTATTCAAAATAAAATGTTTCGTTTGTAAAGTAATATATATCATCGCTGTAATTAGTTATACTGTACCGTATTTTTTCGGAATCGATGGGGTAAGTATCTTTTTCGGTTGCTAAAACTACTGAACCGGTATTATTAGATTTATCTTCTAATAATACTTCTTCGGGAACAACTGAATAAGTATCTTGTTGTTTGCACGCCGAAAGCATTACACAACAGCATAAAAACAGCAGTAAAAATTTAAGGTAATACATCTAAATCACCATCCTATTTAACGGTAAAATGGTTTTTACTATAAGTAATTAAAACACTGGACTCACCTCATCTTTTATAATTATAATATCATTATTTTCCAATTGTGTCAACAAACACAAACTCCCGATTGGAATTTTCCAATCGGGAGTTTATCTTACTTAAATCTTACTTCGCAACCTAAATGTTCCTGACATTCGGTAAGCCCTGCGGATACCGTTTCTTTCGTTCTCAAATATGAGCCCGAAAGGGTAGTATCCGAGAAATTTAAGTCCTTATATGAATTTTCGCTTTCGAGGGGGTGAAGTTGATATTTAGCGTTATATCGGCTTCCTGTTTTGCTCACCCAACAAGGAATAATATCAACGGCGGATAAATTAACCGTTCCGTCGCTATATTTATCAAAGGTAAAACTGAATAAAAGTCCATCCTCGGTGTGACCCTTGGGAGATAGATTAGAAAGCTCTAAAAGTCGCTGGTTTGAAATTGAGTTGCCCATAGAATATAGGCAAACGGTAGTATGTTCGCCGCCCTCGGCGTAGAGAAGGTCCACGGGCTGAATAACATGGGGGTGACCGCCTACTATAACATCTACACCTAAATTACAAAGTTTTTGGGCGATGGATTGTTGCCAAGTATTTTCTTTAAGTTGATATTCCTGTCCCCAATGCATATAAAATACTATAGCTTCGGCGCCATCCGCCTTCATAGCGCTAATCATATTTTCCGCATCGGTATAAAAAGAATCAATATTATTATAATTAAAGGAGTTTATAAGGTCATTTGCCTCAGTAGCGATGATATTGCCGTTAAGGGATTTTCTGCCTTCGGGAGCATTATTTTCATAGGTATAATTTATCATACCGATTTTAACACCGTTCACGTTTTTAACAAGGTATCTCGCCTCATCGGTAGTTTCTCTCGTTCCCGTATAGGCAATTTTCTTATCTTTGAGAACTTGCACCGTACGCTTAAAGCCGTAAAGCCCCGTATCGTAGCTATGGTTATTGGCGGTAAGGAGCATATCAATGCCTTCGCTCTTAACAGTGTCAATAATACTATCGGGAATATTAAATGCCGGGTAACCTTTATATGAGCCCGATTGGGTGCCGCCTAAAGTTATCTCTAAATTGGCAACAACCAAATCCGCCTTATCGAAATAACTTTTAACGGGTTTATAAAGCCCCGAAAAATCATAACTGCCGTCACTCTGCAAAGCCCCCGCCAAAACAGGATTATGTATTAAAATATCGCCCGTATTTATAACGGTGGCAGAGGAAACAACATAGGGCTCCTTTTGGGTTTCGGAATTTATTATATCGCTTTCATTATTTTTGTTATCATCATTTTTAAAGGCCTTACCGATGGCACCTATAATAAATGCCAAAAGTCCAATGCAAACTGCAAGGCATAATGCGCAAACGCTTAAAAATATTCTTCTTTTTCTTATGGCTTTTTGCCTTTTTGTTAATTCCTTTTTCTTCATATAAACTCCTTACATAAACAAACAGAAAATAAGGGGCAGAAAAACTGCGGGTAAAAGATTCATAACCTTGATTTTCGTAAGCCCCAACATATTAAGAGAAAGGGCAATTATTAGAATGGAACCGATAACCGATAGGTGAGCAATAATCCGCTCGGTTAAAATCGGCTCTACAAGAACTGCCAAAAGGGTAATGCCGCCCTCAATAATAAGAACGGGGAAGCAGGAAAGGACCACACCGATACCGAGGGTAGAAGCGAAAACTATAGCCGAAATACAGTCAATAAGAGATTTGGAATAAAGGGTTGAATTGTCTCCCGCAATTCCTGAATCAATGGAGCCCACCACCGTCATAGCGCCGATGCAGAAAAGTAGTGTTGCCGTCACAAACCCTTCGGCAATTTTAGAATTTCCGCCCTTTTTATTTATTTTTTTCTCTAAGTTTTCACCCAGTTTGTTCACAAGACGGTCAAGGTCCAGAAGTTCGCCGATAAGGGCGCCGAGCCCAACGGAAATTATCACGATAAGGACATTTATATTATCCTCAAAAATGCCTGTAACACCTATGTAAAAAACGCAAAGGGCCATACCCTGCATAAGTATATTTTTGGCTTTTTCAGGGATGCCTTTTTTTAGAAAGCAACCAAGAACACCGCCTATAATAACGAGCAGAAAGTTTACAACCGCTCCGCTCTTTAGAATATCTAACAAAAAAATCACCTCAATATAGATATAATAAATCAAATTTAAGAAAAAAGCAATTATTTGTTGCAAGAAGTAATAAATTAGATTATAATACATTTATAAAATATCTTGGAGGTAAAATAATGTCAAGATACATAGAAGCTAAAAAAAGATATGAGCAATTGGGCGTAGATGTTGAAAAAGCCCTCGCGACCTTAAAAAATCTTCCTGTAAGTTTGCATTGTTGGCAGGGCGATGATGTTATCGGTTTTGACCACGATGGCCCCTTGACTGGCGGAATTCAAACAACAGGTAACTATCCGGGTAAGGCGAGAACACCGGAAGAACTTATTATGGATATGGAAAAGGTTATGTCTCTTTGCCCCGGCAAAAAGAAACTTAATGTTCACGCTTGCTATGCCATTTTTGAGGATGGATTTGCAGATAGAGATGCCTTAGAGCCCAAACACTTTAAAAAATGGGTAGACCTTGCTAAAAAATATAATATGGGTATTGATTTTAACCCCACCTTCTTCTCTCACCCTAAATGTAAAGATGGTTTAACCCTTTCAAGCCCCGATAAAGAAACCAGAGATTTCTGGATTGAGCACGGTAAAGCTTGTATCCGCATTTCTGAATATTTTGCTAACGAAACAGGTATCCCTTGCGTTATGAATATCTGGACGGGAGACGGTTATAAGGATATTCCTTCCGACCGCTTGGGACCCAGAATGAGATATAAAGAGTCCATCGAAGCAATTCTCGCAGAGCCCTTTGATAGAAGCAAGGTTAAGCCCTGCGTAGAATCTAAAGTTTTCGGTATCGGCGTTGAGGCATTTACCGCAGGTTCTGCCGAATTCTCTCTTACCTTTGCTGCTACTCACGAGGGTTGCTTACCCCTTATGGATAACGGACACTATCATCCTACCGAAGTGGTTTCCGATAAGATTCCTGCCCTTCTTTGCTTCTTCGATGAAATTGCGTTACATATTACAAGACCTATCCGTTGGGACTCTGACCACGTAGTTTTATTTGATGATGAAACTAAGGAAATGGCTAAAGAAATTGTACGTTCAGGTGCTACCGATAGAGTTTATATGGCTCTTGACTATTTCGATGCGAGTATCAATAGAATTTCTGCTTGGTCGGTTGGTTTCCGCAGTTGGCAGAAGGCGCTTTTAAATGCCCTCCTCACACCCAACGAGCTTTTAAAGAAACTTCAGGATGAAAACCGCCTTACAGAGCTTATGGTAATGGCCGAAGCCGTTAAAACATTGCCCTTCGGCGATATCTGGGAGTATTATTGCGAAAGCGAAGGCGCTCCTCAGGATGAAGAACTCTTTGCAGAGGTTGAAAAGTACGAAAAAGAAATTCTTTCCAAGAGAGTTTAATAAAAACAAAACACCGAATCTTATGGTTCGGTGTTTATTTTTTGTTTTGGGTTTTTAAGCTTACCAAAAAATTTATCCGCAAAGAGCGTTCCTGCGAAGGCAAAGAGTATACCGAGCAGTATCCCCGCCAAAATATCGGTAGGGTAATTAACATAGAGATAGAGCCGCGAAAATGCTATGAGTGACGCCAAAACGAGAGCGACAATACCCCATTTTTTGTTTCGAAGAAATATGCAAACTGCACCCGAAAAGGAGTAAAGAGTATGGGTTGAAGGAAAGGAATAATCTCTTGCTGCACTTATAATCCGAGCAAAATCCGTATTAATGTCATATGGCCTTATTCTGCCCACCGCATTTTTCAGAAAAATATTGCCGATAACAAATCCGATAATTAAAGCTATCGTCATAGAAAGTCCTGCTCTGCGTGTTTTTTTACCGAGTAAAAAAAGCGCGGTAATGGCAATCCAAAGAGTCCCTCCAAGAGCAAGGCGACTGATTATGGGCATTGCCCCGTCAAGAAACTTGCATTTAAAAGTATCTTGAATAAAATCAAGGATACCAAGTTCAAAGTTATTCATAAAGAGCTCCATTCTTT
>JAFSAK010000111.1 GCA_017441045.1 Clostridia bacterium | reverse complement strand
TCACCGTGGCCAAAGTCATTGGTGCCGCCGAAAACTACGATAGCATCAACATTCTTTGTCATCGTCTTGGCTCTCAGGCCGAAATATAAATCATAAATATGATATCCGGGAACAGTTTGTTTGGCAATTCTTGTTCCGCCTACACCGCAATTATAGGCCTCGGCTAAGCCGAAATCTCTTTTTATAATCTGATGGAAAACCTTATCGGGACCGGTTGTACCGCTACCCTGTGTTATACTATCGCCGAGAAAATTAATTTTTAAATTTTCAAGTTCCATATTTATGCCTCGTTCTTATTTATAATTCGTGATTCGTACTTGCCGTTTTCTAAATCTATATATCTTACGAAAAGCGAAACTTTATTATCGCCGTTTAAATTTTCCCAAACATAATTTGTAAAGGCATCGATATCCATATCGGGAAGTTCCAATGTTTTAGGTTCACCTTCAAAACTGGGCAATGGATTACCATCACACTTATATGTATGAATAAACTTGGCTCTGCCCTTTAGAGGATTTGAATATGCAAATGTATATCTTTGGCAAGAACTACCGTCGCCCTCGGCCGATTTTAGAATAGACATAGCGTAATTCATATCGCCTTCTTCAAGGCGTATAATTCCCGAAATACGAGGAGTAAAATTAGGGGTATCATCCTCAAACTCACGGGTGCGAAGTGCCTGTTCGAAGGTCATCTGTCTATCCATAAGTTCATAGATGGTATCGGTCTGGTCACCGTTAGTAACAATAGTTTTATTGCCGAGCACTCGAACGGGTGAATAGATAATAAGATGAGGATCGGTCATTTTTGATTCATCAAAGGCCTGCGTGCGAATTCCTTCGCCATCCTCTACAAACACACGATTTCGGCTATTTTCACTTCTACCCATAATAAAATAAGCAATAACAGCTTTTTTACCGTCGGCACTCTTGCCTATAATAATTCCTCTACCGTGATATTTAAGGGAATTTAATTCATTTGCTACTGTTTTAATCTCCATTGCCCTTATTCCTTTCAAATTATTCTGAAATGATGGTTTTTCCATCAATAACCTTAATTTTATCTTCGCAGAAAAGTTTTACTACTTTTGGCAAGATTTTCCATTCCGCTTCTTCCATTATTCTTTTCTGCAAAGTTTCGGGGGTATCCCCTTCCTTGACTTCCACTGCTTTTTGCAAGATTATGGGACCGGCATCACATTCCGCCGTAACAAAATGCACCGTAGCCCCAGAAACCTTAACGCCTTTTTTAAGGGCGGCTTCGTGAACAAAAAGTCCGTAAAATCCTTTGCCGCAAAAAGAAGGTATTAAAGCGGGGTGAACATTTATCATTTTATTTTCGAAAGTATCGCAGACATTTTCGTCAAGTATGGTCATAAAACCTGCATAAACGACCAAATCGGCTTTTTCGGTAAGCAATAAATCTCTCATTGCTTTGCTATAGGAAGAAATATCATCATAATCTTTTCTTACCAAAATATGAGTTTTAATTTCGTTTTGTTGCGCTCTTTTAAGCGCATAGGCATTGGGATTAGAAGAAATAACACAAGTAATTTTACCATTACCCAATTCTCCCCTATTTTGCGCATCAATAAGTGCTTGAAGGTTAGTTCCTCCACCTGAAACCAAAACCGCTATTCTTTTACTGCTCATAAAATTACACCTTCATCGGAAGCAACAATTTCACCGATAATATAAGCATCTTCGCCGTTGGCATTAAGAATTTGGAGGGCTTTTTCGGCATCCTCTTTTGCTACTACTACGCTCATACCCACACCCATATTAAATGTATTGAACATATCGCGCTCGGGGATATTGCCAACCTTTGCAATATAATTGAATATGGGCAAAATTTTGAGGGCGGATTTATCTACCTTAACGCTTTTTCCTTCGGGAAGCGCTCTTGGAATATTTTCATAAAATCCTCCGCCCGTTATATGAGAAACCGCCTTAACGTTAACCTCTTTAAACAATGCCAACATTGATTTTACATACATTTTAGTAGGAGTAAGCAATGTTTCGCCGAGAGATTTTCCGCCAAGTTCTTGTATGGGGCTATTTAAATCAGCATTCTCAATATCAAATACTTTTCTAACGAGTGAAAATCCGTTGGAATGGACACCTGTAGATGCGAGTGCTATGACCGTATCGCCTTCATTCACGGTATTTTTATCAAGAATTTTAGATTTATCTACAACGCCCGTACAGTAACCTGCCAAATCATAATCATCAGGCGGCATAAGGCCCGGATGCTCCGCAGTTTCACCGCCTATTAGTGCGCAACCCGCTTGAACGCAACCTTCGGCAACACCGCCTACTATATCGGCTATCTTTTCAGGATAGTTTTTGCCACAAGCAATATAATCAAGGAAAAACAAGGGCTTTGCACCGCAACAAATAATATCATTTGCGCACATAGCAACGCAATCAATACCGATGGTATCGTGTTTATCCATAAGCATTGCAAGTTTAATTTTTGTTCCTACACCATCGGTGCCCGAAACTAAAACCGGCTCACTGATACCTGTAAGGTCGAGACCGAAGCAACCGCCGAAACCGCCCACATCATCAAGGCAACCTTCGTTTTTAGTTCTATTTATATGCTTCTTCATAAGTTCGACAGATTTATAACCTGCCGTAATATCAACGCCGGCTGCTGCGTAACTATCAGATTTAGAATTACTATGCATAAGTATATATCCTCTCAAATTATATAAAGTAAAGTTTGAAATAAAATTGTTCGCAGTGCCGCTTTGAAGTGAGCGGTGCTGTACGAGGTACCGCCCCGAAGGAAAAAGTGGTGCTGCGGGCGATTTTATGCAAACTTTTATTCCTTTCCGTTCCAACAATAAGTACACAAATCACATTCATCTAT
>JAFSAK010000110.1 GCA_017441045.1 Clostridia bacterium | reverse complement strand
TGCATCCATTACTAAAATTATGTCCCTTTTACTTGTGATGGAGGCGATAGATAATAAAACTTTGAGTCTTGAGGATGTGCTTACTTGCAGTGACCACGCCGCAAGTATGGGCGGCTCACAAATCTGGCTTGAACCGGGGGAATCAATGACGGTGGATGATCTTTTAAAAGCCACGGTTATCGCATCTGCCAATGATGCTACAGTAATGCTTGGAGAGGCGATAGCAGGAAGTGAGGAGGGTTTTGTTTCCTTGATGAACGAAAAGGCAAAAAAACTCGGTATGAATAACACCAATTTCATAAACTGCACAGGTCTTGATGCCGAAGGACACTATTCCACCGCCCACGATGTTGCCATAATGTCTTGCGAACTTATTAAACACGAACTTATTAAGCAGTATACAACCGTCTGGATGGATTCCCTGAGAGGTGGAGAAAGCGAACTTGTAAACACAAATAAATTAGTCAGATTCTATGAAGGAACGACGGGACTCAAAACGGGCACCACTTCCACGGCGGGCTACTGCCTTTCGGCCTCGGCTATGAGGGACGGAACGGAGTTGGTGGCAGTGGTTATGGGAAGTGAGAGTTCAAACGATAGATTTGAAAGCGCAAAAAAACTATTAAATTATGGCTTTGCCAACTTCGCGCTTACCGAAATTCATCCCGAAAAAACCGATGCGTTTTCGGTAGAAATAGATGATGGCGAAAAGAAGAAATTTGCGGCTTTGGCAGATGGTTTTTTAAAACTTCTTTTGAAGAAAAATGAGGGCGGCGAAATCAAGCAGGAAATAAACTTAAAAGAGGATATAAAAGCGCCTGTGCGACAAGGGGATAAAGTGGGCTCTATTGATGTTTTCTTAGGGGAAGAACTGATAGGCAGCATAGATATAACCGCGGCGGAAAATGTGGGAAAAATGAATTATCTCACCGCTTTAAAATGGCTCCTTTCGGGACTTCTTACCCTTTGATTATTGTAATATTAAAAATATTTAAATACTTTAATATTACTACTTGAAAAGAGGGGAAAAATATAGTAAAATGGAATTACGAAAAGGAGATATTTTTACAATGGCATTAAATTTTAGTTACAAATACGCAGAAAATTTTCTTAAAGAGGAAGAAATCAAGGCCCTTGAGCCCGAGATTTTATCCGCCCATACCGCCCTTAAAGAAAAAAGCGGCAAGGGCAATGATTTTCTCGGTTGGATGGAACTTCCCTTTAACTATGATAAGGATGAGTTTTCCCGCATAAAGAAAGCGGCCGAAAAAATTAAAAATGATACCGATGTTTTTATAGTTATCGGTATCGGCGGCTCATATCTCGGCGCCCGTGCCGCAATAGAATTTTTGAAAGGCACCTATTATAATTCTATCGGGAAAGGTGTCCCCGAAGTTTATTTTTCGGGCAATAGTATTTCGGGCAGCGAACTTTCCGCGCTTTTAGAAATATGCGAAGGCAAAAGAGTTTCGGTTAACGTAATTTCCAAATCGGGAACTACTACCGAGCCCGCCGTTGCTTTCAGAGTATTCAGAAAATACCTTGAAGAAAGATACGGTGAAGAGGAGGCCGCAAGGCGTATCTACTGCACCACCGATAAAGCAAGAGGCACTCTTAAAAAGGTTGCCGACGAAAAGGGTTACGAAACCTTCGTTATCCCCGATGATGTTGGCGGAAGATTTTCCGTTTTAACAGCAGTTGGCCTATTGCCCATCGCCGTTGCAGGCGGAGATATCGATGCTCTTATGAAGGGCGCGCAAGAAGGTGCAAAGGATTACGATATTCCCGATATGGATAATAACCCTTGCTATAAATATGCCGCAGTTCGCAATGTGCTTCATAGAAATGGCAAATCGGTTGAAATCCTTGCTAACTATCAGCCCCGTTTTACTATGATGGCCGAGTGGTTTAAGCAGCTCTACGGCGAGAGCGAAGGCAAGGAGCAAAAGGGAATTTTCCCCGCTTCCGTAACCTTCTCTACCGACCTTCACTCAATGGGTCAGTATATTCAGGATGGCACCCGTCTTATGTTTGAAACCGTTGTCGATATTAAGGATAACGGAAAAGATATAGTTATTGAAGAAGCCGAAGATAACGGTGATGGCCTTAATTTCCTCGCAGGTAAAACAATGTCCTTCGTTAACGAAAAGGCATTTGAGGGAACGGTACTCGCCCATGTTGACGGCGGGGTGCCAAACCTCGTTATAACCTTATCCAAGGCCGATGAAGAAAACCTTGGCCGCCTTATCTACTTCTTTGAAAAGGCCTGTGCCGTTTCGGGTTATGTTCTGGGAGTTAACCCCTTCGATCAACCCGGCGTTGAAGCATATAAGAAAAATATGTTTGCCCTTCTCGGAAAACCGGGATATGAGGATTTGAGAGAAGAACTTATCGCTCGTATTTCCAAATAGGCAAATAAAAATCGGGACACAAACCGCGGATGCGGTATTAGAATAAAGGAGATGTTTAGTATGATTAAACTCATTATCGGAAAAAAAGGTTCGGGCAAAACCAAAAAGTTAGTGGATTTGGTAAATACCGCCGCTAACGAAAGCTTGGGCAACGTAGTATGCGTTGAGAAGGGAGACACCCTTACCTATTCCGTAACACATAAGGCAAGACTTATTGATTCTGATGCTTTCGCCATCAGTGGCTACGGCGAGTATTACGGCCTTTTGGCAGGTGTTAAATCGGGTAACCACGATGTAACTCATATCTTTGGTGATGCTACCCTTCGTATCGGCACCCGCAATTATGATGAACTCGCTGATTTCCTCGCAAGAGTTGCAAAGATTGATGACGTTGAATTTGTTTTCACCGTTTCTTGCGATGAAGCAGACCTTCCCGCAAAGATTTTTGAAATAGCTGAAAAGTGCTAATTTAAAGAGAAAAACATATAACCCCGCGTTTGATAATTCAAACGCGGGGTTTGTTTTGTGAAGTTTCAAACCTTAGGTTTGAAGTGAAGTTGTAACAAGTTACAGTGAAGTTTTTGAGCCAAAGCCCAAAAGTGAAGTTAAGTTTGCCCAAAACACTTGCGAAGCAAACTTCACTACGAAGTAACTTCGATGCGAAAGCAACTTCACTTGCCCGTTAGGGCAAACTTAGTTATTTTATACCATCCTATTCAGTAAATAAGTCGCGAGATTTAAATATCCTGCAAATGTTACCCAAAGTATATAAGGGATATATAAAAGTCCTGCGGTTTTGTTTACTCTATAGAAGGAAATAGCGGTCAGTATAATTAAAATCCAAAGGACCACAAGCCAAATAAAAGCGAAAAGATAGTTATCCATATTAAAGAATATGAAGGACCACATATAGTTAAAAAAGAGCTGAATTACATATAATCTTTTTTGAGTTGTTATATCCTCGCCGCTTTGCTTTATCAGATAATATGAAATTCCCATAAGGGCATAGAGAATAGTCCAAGCAATAGGGAAAAGCCAACCGGGAGGGGAAAGGGGCGGTTTGTTCATATA
>JAFSAK010000109.1 GCA_017441045.1 Clostridia bacterium | reverse complement strand
TTTTCGAATTGGATATATGAGCGTGAGACTCCCCCGGCTCACGAAAAATAACCTGTTCTTCCTGAAGGTTAAATTGCTCATTTTCCCCCACCGCAACAATGGTGCCCATATCAACATAAACCATCTCCCAAAAATCGTGTTTTTCTAAAGGGTGAGAATGGTTTTTATCAAATTCAAAGTAATAAATATTATGAAATCCGAATATATTCAGGGTATTATTTACCGAAATCAAAGGTTGCATATTATCACCTGCGGAATTTTTGTTAAATTTTTCAAAACATATAATAAACAGCGTTAGCGGAATTATTGTATAATAAACTTATAAATATGTCAACCAATATTGGAAAAATAGTTAAATCTTCATCATTTTCAAAGGAGGAAATATATGAAAGTTTTAATGATTGGCGCCCATCAGGACGATAACGAGTTCCGTTGTGGCGGCCTTGCCCACAAGCTCGTTAAAAAAGGCCACGAAGTAAAATTTTTAAGCATGTGTAACGGGTGCGGCGGTCATCATATTATGTCGCCCGAGGAAACCACGGCCAGAAGGGCTAAAGAATCGGCAAAGGTAGCTGAACTAATCGGCGTCACCTATGATGTTTGGAGTGATATGAATGACTGTTCCCTCGTTGCCGACCTTGAAACCCGCCGACGCCTTATCCGATATATAAGAGAGTTTTCGCCCGATTTGGTTGTGGCGCACCGCCCCAACGATTACCACGCCGACCATAGAGCTTCGGGGCAACTTGTTATGGATGCATCATATATGCTGGTAGTTCCCCACGAATGTCCCGATTCACCTGCTATGAGAGAAATGCCGATTATTATGTATAACGAGGATAACTTCCGCGACCCCGATTTTAGAGGAGATATTGTAGTAGATATCGATGACGAGGTTGAAACCAAACTTAAAATCGCCGATATAAACGATTCGCAGGTCTACGAGTGGCTCCCCTATACTGATCTTGAAACAGTTCCCGAAAAACCCGAGGAAAGATACGAATGGCTTAAGGGTATGGATTTATCCAAAAAATATACCGATAAAGAGATTATGGCTTTGCCGCGCGGATGGGCGGTAAGATTCGCAAAAACCGCCGCTCGTTTCAGAAAAGAGCTTATAAAAACCTACGGTAAAAAGAAAGGAAAAGCAATTCGTTTTGCCGAGGCGTATCAGATTTGTGAATACGGTTCACCTATGACTGAAGAAATAAGAAAGATATTGGAGGAAGCATAAATGGATTTTTTAAGTACTGTTAAAGGCAGTCTCTTGGAAGGATTCTATCCTGCGGGCTGGGATATGAAAAAAATCGACGAATGCTGTGACAAGGGCATTGCCCGTGAGGATTTTTGGCATAAAGATTTCACCCCCGTGGAGTGTGAAAACGTAAATGATTTTGATACCCTTATGGGTCACGAAATCGCACTTAAAATCAAAACCGCCCGCGATAATGGGGAAAAACTTGCAATAATTCTCCCCGTAGGACCTATGGGAATGTATAAATGGGCGGTATATTTTCTCAAAGCTTGGAACACCAAGTGCGACCATGTTTATACCTTCAATATGGATGAATGGTCGGATAGCGAGGGCAATACCCTTTCTTCCGATAATCCCGCATCCTTTGAATTTAGTATGAAGCAGGCATTTTTCGATAAATTGGGCGAAAATACAATACCCCCCGAACAGAGAAATTTTGCAACCAAGGAAAATCTTCCTACATATCCCGAAAAAATTGCCAAACTCAAAGCCGAGGGCGCAAAATTGCTTCTTGTTTTCGGCATTGGCAGAATGTGTCACATCGCATTCTGGGAACCGCACTTTGGTGAGGAATTTGAAAGCGAAGAAGAATGGCTCAAGCAAAATTATAGAATAGGCGCCAAACTTCATCCCTTGACCATTGAGCAAAACGCCCTTACAAGTTTCAAAAGCCGCACCACTTTAGTTCCTTGCAGAGCAAATACTATAGGCCCCGGTCTATTTATGCAAGCAGATTTTATAATCGGCGGCGCAGACGGCGTTTTAGGAAGAGGTATGCAGTGGCAGGGTATGAGCTTTTTGACCACCCTTCACTACGGTCCTTCAAGACATATAACCTCAACCTATATTCCGACCCTACCGGGCAAGCTATTCTATCTTAAAGAATTGGCCGGTCCCCTTGTTGCAGAATGTAATTAAATGAAGGCATAAAAAATCCACCCGAAATTTCGGGTGGATTTTGTTTTTTAATTAGAACATTACTTCGATAATATCCTTACCTGTAGTTTCGAGAATTTCGAAATCAACATAATTGGATTCGCCGACAGTAGATGTGGTAAAGGCATACTCTTTATCGTTTACAAATACTTTAGAACAACTCTTATCTTTAGGAAGAAGAATATGGCACTTAACCTTTTTAGCGGGAGAATAAAGGTCGTATCTCATACCTTCATCCTTAAGGATATAGCGAAGATCAACCATTGCCTGACTTACTTCATAACCCGTAAAGTAACGAAGTTCCTTATACTCTGTAACGGGGAAACGGGGGGTAAAGTAGATTTCATCATAATTTACGCCCACATCGTTAAGACCTGCCAACGCTTCATCAACGGCGCTTAAGAATGCGGCAGCGCCCCAAGCGCTTGGTCCGCCATCGGGCTGAGGAGTAGAATCGGGATTATAAAGGAAGTATGCAACATCATCGCGCTCAACAAGCTTCATAAATCGGGTGATGATATCCCAACCGTATTCTTCATAACCGTTATTGAAAGCTGCCTTGGCAAGCTCGCCTGCGGTGAAGGGAGAAATAGCGCCGTTTACGTACTGACCGGGAAGCTTGCCGCCATAGTTTTCATAGGGCGGGTCAATGCTAAACCACTCGGCAAACATATCGGTGGTTTCTTTTCTGCGCATATACTCTTCGATAATCTTTCTTGATTCTTCGAGGTTTGTTACGCCGCGGTTAATATCATAAGGGTTAGAGAGAGAAATTCTTTCTCTTTCAAGTTTATCTATACCCTCGTGGTTAAGGTGGAGTTGGTGCATAAAGAAGTCGCCGTTCCAAAGATACTTAAACATATTTGCCTTAAGTTCTTCGGCTCTTCTCTCCCAATCTTTCGCCTTTTCTTCGTTGCCAAGGCGGCGGTTAAACCAAGCGAGCTGATTCATTGCCTGATAAACACCCGAGTTATCGCCATGCATAATGGACATAGGAGTATCATCTTCGATTTTTCTGTTCCAGCCTGCATCGGGGCGGGGAGTAAAATCCCAAGTATCAATAGTGAAAGCGCGCTTGCAAAGACCGTGCTCCGCATCCCAACGCTTAGCGTTACTGGTCATATAATCAATACTCTTTTCAAGTTTTGGAAGCACCTTTTTAAGCCACTCATCGTCCCCTGTTGTGCGGTAAAGGTACATAGCGCCTTCAACAACAAGATATTCGATATCTGCCTCGAGTTCCAAACGAACAAGAGTCTGGTTATCTTCGGGATACATAATGCGGCAATCTTCGTTTACAAATCTCCAGTGACCATCATCATACTGCTTAATAAGTTCATAGAACTGACCGTCTTCTCTCTGGGTATCGATAATAAAGTTAAGGAAGGAATGAAGATTATAATCCCAATGGCGCATTGCCTTCATAATGTGAACATGGTCACGAATCCAGTTAATGTTGCACATAAGAATTTTACCATCAACAAAAACCAATCTTCTTTCGTGAATAATGCTGTTGCGAAGGCGATACATAAACATACCAAGTTTAGAATCTTTGGTGGTGAGAATTGAGGGGAAGCCCACCTCAACGTTGTTGTATGTACCGTTATGGTTACCATCAACATTCATTCCGGGTAATCTGTTTTTAAATTCAATCATAATACGCTCTCCTTTGCGTTTTATTCGAGTTCATTCTATCATAAACCATCCCTAATTGCAACGACTTTTAGCAAGATTTGTAATTTTTTTCAAAACTCTATGAGACGTAGATTTTAAGCGATTTTTACCCATAAAAATTCAAGAACGGCACTATACCGCGCCGTTCTTTTAAATCAATTATTCGTAATCTACAACATCAACCCAGGAAAGCAAAAATTCTCTTTCGTGTTCGTTGCCTTTTACCGACTGCGAAGCGGCAACAATTGGCATCCATTTCTGAACATATTGCTTCGCGGTATTGCTCTTTTTGCAGAATAAATCAAGATACTTTTTAGCGCCTTCCTCATCCCCATCGAGACAAAATAAAAGATAGGTGCGGGCAGCATCGGCGGAAGCGTTACCTTGGGTGGCGTGAGACCAGTCAAGGATATAGGGCGTTCCATCCTTCGCTATAATTATATTGGAAGGGTTAAAGTCACCGTGACAAACCTTCTTATGCTTGGGCATACCTTCAAGGCGGGTATGAAGTTCATAACGGGTAGTAGCATCAAGTTCGGTCTCCGAAATCTTACGGTTCATTTTATCCTTAAGTTTATTCAGCAGAGGACTCTTTTTAGAATGAACTAAAAGCTGAAGGTCGACTAAAATTTCAAGATATTCGTCCTTCTTATCGGGATTTTCTTCCATAAGTTGCGCAAGGGTAATGCCTTCTATAAACTCGGATACGATAGCCCATTTTCCATCAACCATTGTTACCTCTGAAATCTTAGGAATATTAAGACCCGTTTCCTCGATTCGCGCTTGATTAAGCGCCTCATTTAAGACATCGGCCTTGGAATAATCCGCATCAAAAACCTTAATGCATTTATCTTTTTCGCGGTAAACTGTTTTATTATTTCTTACTGCAATTACTTTATCAAATTTCATCACTGTTTCCTCCATATCACTCTCTTGCAAGATGGTCTGCCGTAGGTTTTTCGGTTTCAACGAAATGTCTGCCGTAATAAGCATTGAGATACATCTGCTTGATTTCGCTCATCAAGGGATAACGGGGGTTAGCGCCTGTGCACTGGTCATCGAATGCCTGCTCTACCATGTCGTCAAGGCGGTCGATGAAGTCTTTCTCGTCGATACCATAATCTTTGATGGTTTCCT
>JAFSAK010000108.1 GCA_017441045.1 Clostridia bacterium | reverse complement strand
CCGAGTGGATGGGACTTGAAATTGCAGGTACCATCGTAGAAATGAGCGAGGGCGCTAAAGCAAAATCTAATTATAAAGTGGGCGATAAGGTTTGCGCCCTTTTAGGCGGCGGCGGTTACGCTCAGTATGCTAATATCAAGTATGATATGCTTATGCCCATCCCCGAAAATTGCTCCGTAATAGAGGCGGCCGCAATTCCCGAAGCATTCGCAACTGCATATCTTAACCTCTTTATTGAAGGTAATATCAAAGAGGGTGATACCCTCCTTATGAATGCAGGCGCCAGCGGCCTTGCAAGTGTTATTATTCCTATGGCTAAGGCGTTTGGTATCAGAGTTATTACCACCGTTTTAACCGAGGAAATCGCAAATTCCATTAAGCATCTTAATGCCGATAGAGTTGTTGTAACTACCAAGGAAGATATTGCAGAAGTTTTGAAAGAAGAACTGGATGCAGGTCACCCCGTTGATGTTGCAATTGACTGTTTGGGTGGTGAGATTATGGGTAAATGTATCCACTTCCTTAAGCACGGCGCCCGTTGGATTATGATTGCAGCCCTTGCAGGAACAAAGACCGAAATCGACCTTAAAAATATTTATGTTCGTAATGTTCGTATTATCGGCTCAACCCTGCGCTCCCGCACACCCGCAGTAAAAGCGCAGATTCTTGCCGACCTCGTTAAAAATGTATGGCCCAAGGTAACGACCGGCGAGGTTAAACCCACCATCTATAAGGTGCTTCCCATAACCGAAGCCGAAGCCGCACACGATATTCTTTATAAGGGACAGAATGTTGGTAAGGTTGTATTAACCGTTGAATAAGCATAGCAGAACTAAGTTTGCCCAAGGGCAAGCGAAGTTGCTTTGCAGAGAAGTTTGCTTCGCAAGAGTTTTTAGCAAACTTAACTTCACTTTTGGATTTAATCCAAAAACTTCACTGTAACTTGTTACAACTTCATTTTAAACCGCAGGTTTAAAAATTCACAAAAAAACACCCGAAAAGATGAAAATTCTTTTCGAGTGTTTTTCTATATTTTTCTTTTATTCGCCCCAATATTTTCTGTCCAAACTTCTGAAACGAATGGCAGATAAAATATCGGATTTTTCTATGTTTTCATGGCCCGATAAATCGGCAACCGTTCGCGCCACCTTTAAAATTCTATCGTATGCGCGGGCGGAAAGACCTAATTTATCGAAGGACTGACTTAAATACTCACTCGCTTCATCGGTCATAATGCAGAATTTGCGAAGGAGCGCGGGGGTAAGACGGGCGTTGCATGTAATACCCGTACCCCGATAGCGTTTAACCTGAATCTGCCGCGCTTTATTTACTCGTTCGCGGATAGATGCGGAACTTTCAGCGGGGACTTTGTCGCTTAAGGATTTATAATCAACGGGCGGTACCTCGACGTGTAAATCAAGACGGTCAAGCATAGGTCCCGAAATGCGGTTAAGATACTTTCTGACCATATTAGAAGTGCAGCTACATTCTTTTGTAGGATGTCCGTAAAATCCGCAAGGGCAAGGGTTCATAGCCGCTACAAGCGTTACGGAACTTGGGTATGTAACCGAGCCCGAAGCACGAGCGACGGTTATTTCCCCATCCTCAATGGGTTGGCGCAGCGCTTCCATTGCATCCCTTTTAAATTCGGGAAGTTCATCTAAAAACAAAACGCCGTTATGAGATAAAGAAACTTCACCGGGTTTCGGCACCGTACCGCCACCCGTTAGTCCCACCGAGGATATGGTGTGGTGGGGAGAGCGGAAAGGACGGGTAGTAATGATCGGGTTTTTACGGTTGAGAATGCCCGCTACCGAGTGGATTTTGGTGGTCTCTATGGATTCTTCAAATGTCATTTCGGGAAGTATGGTGGGAAGGCGCTTTGCAAGCATACTTTTACCGGCACCGGGTGGGCCGATGAGAAGTATATTGTGTCCGCCCGCCGCCGCAACCTCAAGGGCTTTTTTGGCTGTTAACTGACCTCGCACCTCGCTAAAATCGGGAATATTCTCCGAAGTTTCTTCAACGGTTGGTTTAAATTCGGCAGGGGGGATAGGTTGACCGCCCGTGAGGTGACCTATAATTTCTGTTATAGTACTTACAGGGTAAACATTAAGCCCCTCAACTGCCGCCGCTTCAATGCTATTTTCTTCGGGGACAAAAATATGATTTATTCCGTTTTGCTTGGCGGTTATGGCCATAGCAAGAATTCCGTTTACCGAACGAATTCGACCGTCAAGCGAAACTTCGCCTAAAAACACACTGTCCGATGTATCAAATTTAATTTGTCCCGAAGCGAGAAGAATTGAGAGAAGAACGGGAAGGTCGTAAACGGCGCCCTCTTTTTTCTTATCTGCAGGGGCAAGATTTACGGTAATTCTGCCCGTTGGGAATTTAAAACCGCAGTTTTTGATGGCGGCTCGAACGCGGTCGCGGGATTCTTTTACCGCAGTGTCGGGAAGCCCTACAATATCAAAGCATGGAAGTCCGCCCGAAACATCCGCCTCAATTTCTATCATATATGATAGTATTCCGAAAATGCCAACGCTTTTAATTTTAGAAAACATATTCCACCCCAAAAATTTTATATGCTCATTATATACCAATTTTTTCCTCTTTTCAATCATACTGTATTATATAATTTAATTTTTATTAACACTTTTATATCAATTAGAGTTATAATATAATTGTAAATAAGAAAAGAAGGGAATAAAATGAATTTCAGATATAAACTTATGGAGTTTATGCGGGGCCGATACGGACTCGATAATATGTTCTATGTAATTTTTGCAGTTGCCGCCGTTCTGGCTTTTGTAAACTGCTTTATCCGTTCCTTTATTTTGCAGATAATTGTTTATGCGCTCGGCATTTATGCTTTTTACAGAGTGCTTTCAAGAAATGTTGAGGCAAGAGCACGAGAAAACCGCAAGGTAAATGAGATATTAAGGAAAATTAAAAAGAAAACCGATACCGCCAAACAAAGAAAATCGGATACTACCCATATCTATAAAAAATGTCCGAAATGCAAAGCGGTACTTCGGTTACCAAGGGCCAAGGGCAAACATACAACCGTTTGCCCCAGATGCAACCACAAATTTAATGTAAGAGTATATAAGGATGTAAAATAAAAGGCAAGGTTCAACCTTGCCTTTCCGTTTTCTTGCCTCCCTCTGACGAGGGAGGTGGATTTTGCGAAGCAAAAGACGGAGGGAGAGAATAACTTTGCCCATTGAAAATTCTCTCTCCCTCAGTTTCGCTAACGCTCAACAGCTCCCTCGTCAGAGGGAGCCTAAAAAACAAATATCTTTAAAAACATTTATCACAAATTGTGATAAATTCACACGGTTTAGTTTATATGGTATATAATGAATTTAAAATCGTTTCAGGAGTGAAATTATGTCAAAAATTCTTGAGGAACTTTGGTATGGTAATGTGGGTTTTGAAAATCAATGTGGCGTCAGCGAGGATGAAAGAAAATTGATGAAATATATGGCAGACCATCACGATAATCTTTATAAAACCCTTAATAAGCAGCAAAAAGAATTATTAGAAAAATTTGATGATTGCAGTGTGGAACTTAATAATATTAACGAGAAAAATATATTTGTATACGGTTTTAGATTAGGCGCTCTAATAGCATTTGAAGTTATGAATACAGAAAACTAATAAAAGGCAAGGTTCAACCTTGCCTTTTGTATTTGTATTTGTATTTCATCTTCTTCCAAGAGCATATAGTATATCGCCGATACGCTCTTTAAAGGGAAAATAT
>JAFSAK010000107.1 GCA_017441045.1 Clostridia bacterium | reverse complement strand
TCGGGGAACTGTCCAAAAGGGCGGGTGCGTGTCGGTGCCGTTGGCGCCGAGCGAGTCGACCGTAGCAAAGCAGAGAATTTATAGTGAGAATAAAATTCAACCCTTTTGGGCTGGGATTTTTATTTTTAAGATATTGATGGAGAGACTCGAAAAGCCCGTTTGCAAGGCAATTTGGACAGTTCGGGGAACTGTCCAAAAGGGCGGGTGCGTGTCGGAGCCAAAAGCACCGAGTTGAAAAAATCGCCTCTATCCATTGGAGAGAGGCGATTTTTCTTTAATAGTTAATTTCAAATATAGAACGATAATCATCGCTTATTCTCATGGAAACATAGTCGCTTTTGGTGATGATTAAGTGGTCAAAGAGATTGATTCCCAATTGTTGCAAGGTGGAAAACAACTGCTTTGTAACATTTATATCAGCGGCGCTTGGTAGTGCAAGACCGCCCGGATGATTATGGGCGATAACCAGATTTGTGGCCTCGTAATTAAGAGCTAATTTGATAATATCTTTTATGGGAATTCCAACCGAGCCCACATCCCCCTCGTTTAGAAATTTAAAGAATAAAAATTTACCGTCACTATTCATACCAAGAACAGATAGGTTTTCTTTGTTCACACCTAAATAACGGGAATAGATATAATCGCCGATGGATTCAACGCTATCGAAATCGATAACGCGTTCCTGCCTTTGAAGATTATAAATGTGGAAAACTTCTTGATAAAGTTTAAGCATAGCGGCGGTGCTTTCGGAAACACCGTCTATCTTTATAAGTTCATCAAAGGGCGCATCAAGAACATCGGCAAGGGAGCCGAATCTTCTTACGAGGGCGTGAGCAATGGGATTTGTATCCTTTCTCGCGAGAGAATAGAAAAGCATATGCTCAAGGATTTGGTGGTCGGGCGTGTTTTCACTATATCCGTTTTCTAAAAATTGTCTGCGCACACGCTGTCTGTGGCCTTCGTGTAATTTATCAGGGGTACTCATCATAACTCCTAAATTATTTATTTTCTCTTTTTATAAAGAGGGCGAGTTTTGAAAATTCATCAATTGAAAGTTCTTCTGCTCTCGCTGTAGGGGATATACCCGCCTTTTCAAAACAAGCAATGGCGGTAGGTTTATCCAATTTATATCTATTGGTCAGAGCATTTATTAGAGTTTTTCTGCGCTGATTAAATCCTGCTTTGATAACATCAAAGAAAAGTTTCTCATCTTCGGTTTTTACTGCAGGGGACTTTCTGATATTAAGATGCATAACCGCCGAATCAACATTTGGTGCGGGTAAAAAACAATCTCTTGGTACTTCAAAAAGAATTTCTGCATCGGAATAATATTCTACAACCGCCGTAACGGCTCCTGCCTCTCGGTTTCCAAGGCGGGAGCAAAGACGCTCTGCCGCTTCCAGTTGCACCATAGCGGTGATGGAAGATATATTAAGTTTGCTTTCAAGCAGAGATATAATAATGGGCGAAGTTATATAATAAGGAAGGTTTGCGCAAACGGCAACCTTTTCGCAACCCTCAAATTTTTCGGATATAATTTGGTTGAGGTTAAGTTTTAAAACATCACCGAAAACCACTTCGACATTATCAAACTCGCCGATGGTTTTCTCAAGAACGGGTTTTAAGCGCTCATCAATTTCTATGGCAACAACTTTTTTTGCCCTTTGCGCCAACTGATATGTAAGTACGCCTGCACCGGGACCGATTTCTATAACGCCGGTGTTTCGGTCGCAACAGGCATCTGCCATAGCGGGACAAACGGTTTCATCAATTATAAAATTTTGTCCGAGAGATTTTTTGAAAACGAATCCCTCGCTTCCAAGGATGGCCTTAACATCCTTTATATCGGCAAGATTCATATTTTACATTCCTTAAATACACATAATACAATCATTATAAGGTAACATATATATTTTTTCAAGAAAATTTTAGGTGACAAACGGAGGAATATATAGTATAATAAAAACAATAAATATTTGGAGTGAAGATTTTGGATAACAGATATTATGATAGCGTAATTAAAGAAATGAAGCCCTGCTTTGATGAGAGCGGTTTCACTTTGAAAGAAGATGGAATTTTCCTTGCCGAAACCAAGGCCGCAAAGGTAGCTTATAACGAAGAAACCCAGAGTTACGAACTCTTTGTTGCCGATATTGAGGAAGGAAATATGGGCGAATTCTCGAAAATCACCTCTTGGCTTTTTGATGATAGCCAGACCGAAAAGGATGCCGAGAGCGTTGGTATCGATTTCGTAGATACTTTAAGAAAGAATATGGGTATTAAAGTTAAGCGAACGGCTGCAGGGGTTAGCGTTGAACTTCCCACCGCAAGCAAGAGCGGCAGTATGGATATTAGTGGCTTTGCTAAAAAGGTTCTTGATGTTTTCCCCGCCTATAAGGAAGAATATAAAGCCCATGTTGCTAAATACGGCAATTTCCTTTATATGAATTTCTTTAGCGATACCCTTGTTTCTCAAATCCGCGAGATTTTGCAGTCGGGAAATAAAAAAGCTCTTAAAAAGTTGTATGACCTTTTGGATAATGCATATAATACCGGAAACGGCGAAACTTCAAATATCGTGGTTGCCTGCATCAGCGCCGCCGTTTGCAAGGATGAGGATTTAAAGGCAAAAGCTATGGAGTTTTTAGGTGAGGATAAGCACCTTAAGAATTCCGTAACCGCATTTATCCCCGTTCTTTTGAAGGATAAAAAGTTAGCCGAAGCATTTAAAATTTAAAAATGCTTTAAAATAATTTTTCAGGAGGATTTATTATGTGGCCCGTATATTTAATTGCAGGAATATTGGCGATTATACTCTTTGGATGTATTAGAATTGTACCCGAAGCTACTCAATATGTTATTGAGCTTCTGGGCAAATACAGAACTACCTGGGATGCGGGTATCCATTTGAAAATTCCCGTAATTGAAAAGGTTGCCAAGAGAATAACCCTTAAAGAGCAGGTTATGGATTCTCCCCCTCAGCCCGTTATTACAAAAGATAATGTTACTATGCAGATAGATACGGTTGTTTTCTTCCGTGTTTTTGATGCCCGTCTCTTTGCTTACGGCGTTGTAAACCCCATTAAAGCGCTTGAAAACCTTACAGCTACTACGCTTCGTAATATCGTTGGCGAAATGGAACTTGACGGAACTCTTACTTCCAGAGATATAATCAATACCAAAATGGCTGAAATTCTCGATGAAGCAACTGACCAATGGGGTATGAAGGTTACCCGTGTTGAACTTAAGAATATTATTCCGCCCGCCGAAATTCAGAATGCAATGGAAAAGCAGATGAAGGCAGAGCGTGACCGCCGTGAAACTCTCTTGCAGGCAGAAGGCCATAAAGCCGCCGCCATTACAAGAGCAGAAGGCGATAAGCAGGCAATGATTCTTGAAGCCGAAGGCGAAAGAGACGCTAAAATCGCTAGAGCCGAAGGTGAAGCAAGAGCCATTTACCTCGCCAAGTTCAGAAATAGCATTTACGTCCGGATCGTCTTTATAGAGACTCCATTTAATTTGGTAGTCGCCCTTGAGTCTGATGATAAACGAGATATCCTCGTTTAAGCCGTAGCTGATAGCAGTTGTTGCAGGATCGG
>JAFSAK010000014.1 GCA_017441045.1 Clostridia bacterium | reverse complement strand
TCATTTCGGTAGTAAGTGAAGCAAAACCCAAAATTGCCAATTACCATTTCACAACCCTTACCCCCGTTTTAGGCGTTGTTAGGGTCGACGAAGGAACATCCTTTGTTATGGCTGATATTCCGGGACTTATAGAGGGCGCGGGTGAAGGCATAGGTCTTGGCCACGAGTTTTTGCGCCACGTTGAGCGTTGCAGAATGCTCGTGCACGTACTTGATATTTCAGGTAGTGAGGGTCGTGACCCCAAAGAAGATTTCGATAAAATCAATAAGGAACTTGCGGTTTTCAGCGAAGAACTTAAATCAAGACCGCAGATTGTAGTTGGTAATAAGTGCGATTTGTGCGATGAAGAACAAATCGAAGAAATCAAAAACTATTTTGAAGAAAAAGGGTATAAGTTCTTTCCTGTTATGGCGGCTATTGCTGAAGGCACCGCCGAGGTGGTTAACTGCATAGCGGAAGAACTTTCCCGCCTTCCTGCCATTAAAAAATATGAGGCCGAGCCCAGAATGGTGGAGGATTTCACCTTCGAAAAGAAGAGAAGTTTCAATATCCGAGCTTGCGACGGTGTTTTCTTCGTGGAAGATGCGCCCTGGCTTTTGCAGGTTATGGATACCATTGACCCCGAAGATTACGAATCGCTTCAGTATTTCGAAAGGGTGCTTCGCTCAAGCGGAATTATTGATGCCCTTTTGGAAGCAGGCGTAACCGAAGGAGATACCGTAAGCGTTTACGATATTGAGTTCGAGTATATGGAGTAATATAAAATTTCCTATTATGCCTCCCTTGCCTAAAGGGAGGGGGACCGCGTTTGCGGTGGAGGGATTTTAATGGATAATGTAAAAATTTTGAGCCCCTCGGTTCTCGCTTTTGTTGGCGATGCGGTTTATGGACTTTATGTGAGAACGCATTTAGCGGGCGTCAACAGACCTTCGGGAGAGCTTCACAAGCTTTCGGTGGAGTGGGTTAATGCCGCTTCACAAGCCAAGGCGTTTAAGGTTGTTGAACCAATTTTAACCGAAGAAGAATCGGCGGTTTTTAAAAGGGGAAGAAATTTTCATACGGGAAACACACCTAAAAGCGCCACGGGCGGAGAATATCATACCGCTACGGGACTTGAGTGCGTTTTCGGCTATCTTCATCTGTCGGGCAAAACCGAAAGAGCGGAAGAATTGTTTGGTATGATTATTGATTCATATAACTAATTGTCGCTTTTTTAAAAAACGGTATATAATATATATAAGGTAGGAGGCGCATTATGAAAAAGAAAGTATTTAAATTTATTGTAGATTTGTTGCTTATGGCTGTTGGCAGTTTTTTATATGCGCTTTCCATTACGGTTATAATCGATGCCAATATGCTCAGCGCGGGCGGAGTAACGGGTATTTCAACCCTTGTTCATAGATTTACGGGAATTCCAACCGGTTTTTTGGTTTTCGTTATAAATATACCTATTATAATATTGGGATTTGTCAAACTCGGTAAAAGGTTTATTGTGAAAACCGCTATTGCTACGGCAATGGTTTCACTTTCTCTTGAAATAACCGAAAATTATCTTCCGACCTATGAAACGGATAATATTTTAGCCGCTATTTTCGGCGGTATGGTTATGGGACTGGGACTTAGCTTTGTATTTATGCGGGGCGGTACTACGGGCGGCGTTGATATAATCGCTAAAGTAATTAATAGAAGATTCCGTCATCTAACGGTAGGCCGAGTGCTTCTCGTTATGGATGGCGCAGTAATTCTTATCACCGCCATTGTTTTTAGAAATATTGAAACGGCGCTTTATTCTGTTATTGCAATGTTTGTTTCTTCAAAGGTTATGGATACGGTTCTTTACGGCTCCGATAGGGGTAAGATAATTTATATAGTAACCGATAATCCCGAAGAAATAAGCAAGGCCATTATCGAGAGGGTAGCCCGCGGCGTTACGATGCTGAAAGCCAAAGGTGCCTATACCGGCAACGAAAAGGAAATGCTTATGTGCACCGTACGACTTAATGAGGTCTCTGCAGTTTACTCGGTGGTTAATGAATTCGATAAACATGCCTTTGTCGTTGTAGGCGAAGCGGGAGAGATTATGGGCGAAGGATTCAAAAGAATAAATTCATAGTTTTGTCTGTTTAAGCGAAGGGAAAACCCTTCGCTTTTTTGCGTAAATTTTTCATTTAAATTTTACAAAAAGACATCAAAAATTTTTCAAAAAAGTTCTTGACAATCAGGCTTGATTATGCTAATATACATAGGTACGCTGCGTAAATGCGGCGTAAAACACATGCGTTGATGCGGGAGGTGGCCGACCGTCGAGTCGGGAAATTTCCGCGGAGTATGTCCGATTTTAAACCGGGCGAAAGAACTATGGAAGCACAAAAGATACTTGCGAATCCTTTGTGCAACGGCGGAATAGTCCGCTGTTCCGGAATTGTCTGTGACCCCAGCAATTGCCGGTTTTATATTGTGCTGTGAAGAAACACGCGGCACGGTGTAAGTTTTGCCCGCCAACTAAATTAGGAGGCGAAAATCACATGGCAGTAAAAGAAAAAATCCGAATTCGAGTAAAGGGTTATGACCACGCACTTGTAGACCAGTCCGCTGAAAAGATAGTGGAAACCGCTAAACGTACAGGCGCAAGGGTATCCGGTCCCGTACCGCTTCCCACCGAAAAAGAAGTTGTAACCATTCTTCGCGCTGTTCATAAGTATAAGGACAGCCGTGAGCAGTTCGAAATGAGGACACACAAGAGACTCATCGATGTTATCAGACCTTCCAACAAAACTGTTGAAGCTCTGACCGGTCTTGAGCTTCCCGCCGGTGTTGAGATCGAGATAAAGCTTTAATCTCGTAAAGCACGGTGAGGTCATGTCAGTGACATATAATATATGTGTGCTGACCAATAACCATAG
>JAFSAK010000106.1 GCA_017441045.1 Clostridia bacterium | reverse complement strand
GCCTCTATATTGCTCTGCTTTTCGTTCCGAAGGGCGATATTTTCGATTGCCGCCGTCACCTTTTCTTTTTCGGCGGACGTGAGCGCTTCAGTATCAAGCATTTCTTCCACCTGCTCTTTAGCGGTTTTATAGGCATCTTCCCTATCCTTTACCGCATCAGCAAAATAATCGGTTTCCTCTGTTTTGGCTCCTGTTGCTACGGTTTCGTTCTTGGTTTTATTATCGCTGACGAAGGTGGCCTGACCTAAATATTTTTCGTTGGAAGAAAATTTCATATTAAGCCAAACTGCCGCCCCAAGCGCCAATACCATTACCACTACTGCGGCCTGACCCCTAGTAAAAACCTTACCCTTTTTCATAAGTTGTTCCTCCTGTAATAAATACTCGTTTTGATGTTATATTAAAAGCCGCAGTTACGGCATTTTTAATCTTTTCGTTTATAAGGGCGTCGTCACCGCCGTCACAAATGACCGCAACCCCTCTAATTTCGGGCATCATATATGTAACCACAAGGGGCTCCTCGCCTCCATCGCTTGATTTAACAGTTATATAGGTTTTACTGCTGCTTTTGTTTATTTCCTCGCTGTTTTCACTTGTTCTGCTCTCATCATCTTCTTTAAAGGAATCGGCATAAGAATATTTTATTCCGCTTTTCAGGGTCACCACCACCGTAGGTTTCCTATCCCCCGTTATATCGGTAACTATTTCTTTAACCTTGCTTTCCAAACTTTCGCAGTAATCTTCTTCATCAAAATTTATTGCAGTTTTTTCTATTTCTTTTTCACCCTTATCGGCGCCGAAAAAAGACGATAAACCTATAAGCAAAATCCCGCAAATTCCTATTATTATAAGGGCTTTGGGGCTTCTTGCACCTTTTTTTATATTGCAAATAAATTCATTCATTTACTACCCTCACTTCATACGCTCCGTCACTTCGGATTATCTCATTGATTTTAGTTGCAGATTCGTGAGAGTAAACTACTACTTCAGTAATAAATATGCCGCCGCTCTCACTTTTATCCGTAAAAACTCGTATTTTTTCGAATTCTATATCGGCGCGGCGCAACGCCTCCTCAAAGGTCTGCCTTGCGAGTACCTCTGCTCCGTTTTCCGATACGGATATATCTTGTTTTGTACTGTTAAAATCAATATCTATTTTATCGAGAGAAAGCACGCTCCCGAGGATGACACAAATAAAGCACAAAGAAAAAACATATTTAAGCGGCCTTGCAAAATTGCCCGACGGAATAATAACACTTATTCCGCCAAGCACTGTACAAACGGTACAAAAAGCCAGAATAAAAGAATAAAAACCGTTCATCACATTTTACCTGCCGATATAACGACCGTGAGGGATATTATAAACATACCCGCCACCAATAAAACGGTTGCCAAAAGTAATGAAATCATATCATCGACCGCCTTTAAAAGTCCTGAAATTTTGGGAAGGGAGAAGGCCGTAGATACCGTTCCCGTAAGAAGCAATGTTATTCTCCATAACACGAGTTCAATAATAACGGGCAGAAACATAACGGCCAATGCCACGACTCCGTAAATTCCCACCGATGACCGCAGTAAACTTACGGATGCGGTAACGGTGGTAAAAGCTTCGGCCAACGTGTTTCCCGCAATGGGCACCGATGTGCCGAGAATGAAACGGGCAGTGCGGACCGACATACTATCCGCCGAAGAATTAACCGCCGTTTGTATGCTTAAAATACCTAAAAACAGGGTGGTGACAAAGGAAAGTGTCCATAAAGTTACCTTCTTTATGGCCGCCGCTATATTGGAATTATTAAGAAGTGGAGATACGGTGCTGCAAATACTGATGGAAAGATAGCCCCCCATAGCGGGAAGAACGAAAAAGGAAGCAAGGGATGAAACCGCCTCGGCTCCACCTATTAAAAGTCCGCCCATAGCGGCCGATGTAATAGCCCCGCCCGACATAGAAACAACCCCCACAAACACTGGCACAAAACTAAGCATAAAATACGAGGTGCCTTTAAGGGCCTCTGCCGCCGAAGAAACCACTCCCCATATATCTGCGGCAATTACCCCGCCTACCGCCAAAGTAGCAGCAAAAAGCGCGGGTTCAAATCTACCCGTTTGCTCTCCAAAGGCGGTAACGGCAGCAGAGATTAAAATTATTCCGATTATGGCTGCCGCCGCTCTTGCGGGGGCCTTGGCGCCGCTCTTTATAAAATCTATGATATGAGAAATTATATTTTCGTTTTTTATGGAATTTACCCAATCTGGATTTTTAGGATCAATTCCGTTTATTTCTAAAAAATTTCGAGTTTCATCATCGAGAAAATCATTTATTTCCTCCGCGCCGCTAATTTCGTACTGTTCTTCATATATATCGGTTTCGGCGGCGCTGACACTAAAAGAAAATATAAAACAAAACAGCATAATAAATATTAGTTTTTTCATAATTTTGCAAATCCTAAGGCGGTGGTTAAAACATTTTTTATAAGCGGCAATGAAAGGGCAAAAACGGCGCATTTCCCCGCAAGTTCCGCCTTTAGTGCCAATGCTGACTGCCCAAAATCTCTGCAAGTATCGGCGGCAAAAGATGCGATATAAGATATTGCAAGCGCCTTTAAAACAACCGAAAAATAGGATAAATCAATATCCCCCGCCGAAAAAAGTTCTCTTAAATAATCTATAAAGGGAGTGACGGCATTTACCATAACTAAAAGCACGGTTACGCACGCCCCCAGGGAGACCAAAAAGGCGAATTCGCTTCTATACCCCTTTAAAAGCACCGATGATACGGCGGCAATCAAAAGAACCCCGATTATTTTCAAGAAAAGTTCTGTCACAGTCCGAACAATCCTTTTATGCTTTCGAATAAATCGGCTATGGAATTGACCACCATCAAAAGTACCACCACAAGCCCAGCCAAAGTGGTCAGCATAGCTTGTTCTTCCCTGCCTGAGCGGACAAGCAGAAGATTCAGCACCGTTACGATAATTCCTATGGCCGCTATTTTAAATATAAAATCCACATCCATCTTTTTTCCTCCGTTATAAAATCAAAATGCCTATACCAAAACCCATACATAAACTAACGGTTTTCCATAACTTTCCTTCGTTTGAAAGTTTTTCTTCTGCTGAATCCAGTTGCTTTTTTAAAAGCCCTTTATATAGTTCTATCCGCTCACATTCACCTTCGCAGTCAAGGGCGCCCGCCCCATCGAAAAACTCCTTTAAAAGCGCTATATCTTCAGAAGAAAAATCCTTTTCGGAAATTTGCGTTTTATAGGAGTTGAATCTCAGAAATTCGCAGGAATCAAAATGTTTTTTATAAAGAAAAGGCAGTTCCCACTGAGCATAACTCACACTTTCTTTAAGCCCCTCAAGACCTATGCAAATCTTGCGCAGATTTTCTCTGCGGTTTTTTAGTGAAGAAACCTTCACTTGACCGAATATGTAACTTGAGCTCATAATAATCCCAAACCCTAAAATTTTAAATAATAACCTCATTTTTTATATCACTTACCTTTAAAATTTTAGTTTTTCCAAG
>JAFSAK010000013.1 GCA_017441045.1 Clostridia bacterium | reverse complement strand
TTGCTCGAATCCAAAGCGGCGATACAACGGGTAAGTCCCTCTTTAACGGGCATAAGTTCTGACTGCTTCATACCTGTTGCATTTAATATTTTGGTATTATCTATTACGCGGTCGTAAACGCGGTCGTAGATAAGTTTCCAACGGTAAGGGTCATATTCCTCATCGGAACGGATGGAAAGGAAATCATCCATATCAACGGGAATATACTTAAGACCGATAATCTCTTTATAATAATCGGCTATGGTTTCCCAGGACTGATGCTCGGCAGTAGCGGTGGTATATGCTTCGCCGTATGCATCTTTATTAAGCACCAATCGGGCTATCATTTTGGAAACGTCACCCGCAAAGGACATAGTGGTTTGCGCCTTAAGCGCTTCTTTGGGGAGAACAACGGGTTTACCCTGTCTCGAACGGTTGATAACGGTATTACCCTCAAGGGTTACAAGTTGCAAGCGCTGATCCGAATAAGTAATGGTGGGGCGAACCGCCGTCCAGTTCTTTTTGCCCGAATTTATAAGTAAATCCTCGCTTCTCGCCTTATAAAGTGAATAATCATCGGAAGCAAGATAATGCTTATCGGGGGAAACATCCAAAAGTCGCGGTGAAGTTTCGCGTATTGGGTTATCATCCGCATAAATTCGATAAGATGAAAGGAATACATACTGCTCGGTATTATCAAGGAACATTTTATATGTATCGGCAAATTCCTTGGTATTATACATCATAAAATCGATTACTGCATCGTAATCATTTTTAAGCAGTTCACCTACTACCTGCTTATCCTTGGCATTGGCCTTAATATAGGTAAGGTTCTGCTTTGATTCCTTTTCATCCAGAGCCAAAACATCCAGTTTAAAGCCCATTTCGTATAGGTATTGGGTAAGATAAGTACCCATAACACCTGTTCCGCCTAAAATTAATGCTTTTTTCATTTTTCATCAACTCCGCAACAAATTAGTAATGTTTTATAAAGTTCAAGTTCATAATCGGCGCTATAGGGGTTTTGCTTCTCCCCTGCTACAATCTGCGCG
Source organism: Clostridia bacterium (assembly GCA_017441045.1). Next base: position 6,682 of record JAFSAK010000013.1, on the reverse strand, counting down.
AAAGAGGTCATCATACTGTTATAGCGATTAAAAATATCACTTCTGACTGTTACGCCTCTATCGCTCCAAACCGTAGATTCATACTCGGTTTTTTCGGTAAACATACAATACTGACCATCGGGCACAAACATTTCAAAGGGCTTAAGTTCGACGGTTTTTTTGGTGCCTGTAACCACAAACTGCCTTCTTGCGTATCCGCCGATTTCACTGGCGATGGTTTTAACGAAGGATACGCCGTCCTTATATTCAAAGATAGCCATACCGAAATCCTCGGCATCAACCCCATCGGTACCTGTCTTTTTATTAAGGGGGATAATTCTATCGGGCTGACCCTTCATCTGAAGAATAAGGTCAATAAGATGGCAACCGAGGAAGAACATCATACCGCCTTTGAAATTTTTAAGCCATTCTCTGACCTTTACGGGATGGATACAATTCATCTGGGCTTCAATGCTTATGATATCCCCAAGTTCTCCGCTTTCAATTTTATCGAAAATCTCTCTTACATACTGATTATATCGGTACATATAGCCCATATGAAAGGTTTTGCCCATTTCTTTAACGGTTTTAATTAGATTTTCAAAATCGGAAAGCACTATTCCACCCGGTTTTTCCATATGAATGTGTTTGCCGTGCTTTGCCGCCAATGTTGCATATTTAACAAGATAAAGTTCTTCGGTTTCCACCGTTACAGCTTCGATTTCGGGGTCATTTAAAATTTCTTCCACCGTCATTTCGCGGTACCCTTCAAAATCCGCCATTCTTTCGGGAAATTTCTCTCTTTCGTTTTCGGGGAGCGCATAGCCCACAACTTCGAAAACATCGGAAAGGTTTTTAAGGGTATTGAAAATATCGTTGCCGTGACTATTGGTGCTGGTGCCTATTTGAGCGATTCTTATTTTTCGCAAGGTTTAATCCCTCCAATCAAACTGAACGATGGGAAATGCTTTTTCGTTGGCCAAGCGGGTATAAACCTCGGGGGCCTCATAGGGTTTATGAGTTTCTTCAATAAGGGAAGCAAACTCAAGGCGACCGAATTTATTAAGGCGCTGCATAGCCATAACATCATCGTGGGTGGTAAAGAGGCCTGCAGAGGATTCATCTACGGGACGGGCGGCGGTATGAGCGCCGATGAGGGAAATTCCGGGGCCGTGCACCTTATGATAATAATCAACGGTAAAATCACTGCTTCTGGTACAACCGAGAAGAGCTACTCTACCCATACGTTTCATACAGTCGAGAACGCCGTTTAAAGCGCCGCCGTTACCCGTAACCTCAATGGCAACATTAACACCGCCATCGGTTACCTTTTTAACCTTACTGGCGAAATCGGGGTCGAAGGGGTCAAAGGCATAATCGGCGCCGATTTTAAGGGCAAGTTCGCGTTTTTCGGGAACGGGGTCAACCGCGATTAAGGGGGCGGCGCCCGAAGCGGCAAGAATTTTTACGGCAAAAAGTCCCAAAATTCCCATGCCCATAACAATGGCGCTCTCGCCTACTTCAAAACGACACTTTCTGATAGCGGCCATAGGGAACGTGCCGATATGCCATAAAGCCGCCTCTTCAAAGGAAACGTTATCATCTAAAATCTTATGTAAATTCTTATGGTCGATGGCAACGTATCTGCTATGAGTGCTCCAAGAAAGCGCAACCCTATCGCCGATATCAAAATCTGTAACTCCGCTTCCTAAAGCCACAACGGTACCCGAAGAACTATATCCGCAGTATCTCGGAAAATGAGCTTCGGTATCAATAGTAGCAACGCTGACATTAACTTCACCTAAAAGATTTGCTCTCTCTGTTCCGCTACTTATAGTGGAAACGGCAAGGCGAACCAACACCTCATTTTCCTTAAGTTTTGGAATATCGCAATCCAAATACTCCGCAACTCTGGGAGCCGTAAAAGCAATAACTTTATTTTCCATAAAAATCTTTACCTTTCTTTCATTTATATTTTAATTATATATCTTGACAAATTATATTACAATGCACTATACTTGAAAATGTATAAAAAAACGGGTAAAATTCTCTAAAATTGAGGTGATTATTTATGAGCAATCTTTCTTTTTATTCGGGATTTAAATTCTTTCGCAACCGCATACCCCATACGAGAATCACAGATTATACCAAAGGTGGCGGCGCGCCCAGCCATTATATCGCAAAAGTCACCTCAGGAACGGGTAAAATAGTATACGGTAATCAGATTTTAGAATTGCGCGAGGGCGATATTTGTTATATACCTAAAAATCTTAATTATATTTCCTATTGGGGCTTTGAAAGTGAGAAAGAGGTAATTTTCTATTCCATCGGCTTCGAAGATTTACCTATAACCGATAAGGAATTTATTTTGCAAAAAATAAGCCCCGATGCCGAATCCTTGAAAGTTTTGGATATAATCGTAGATGATATGACGGTTAATTGCAATACCGTTGGGGCTTTATATACCTTTTTAGGTAGGGTTATACCCGATATGCAGGTAAAGAAAAATCAAAACAATAAATACGAGGATATTATAAACCGCGCCCTCACCTTTCTTGATAAAAACTATAATTGTAAAATCAGCGAAGTGGCCGCTTTTTGCGGAGTTAGCGAATCGGGATTGTATCTTATTTTCAATAAGGTTTTTGGTAAAACTCCTCTTGATATCAGACATCGGATAGTATGCGAAAAAGCCAAGGAACTACTCACAACCACCTCCCTATCCATAGAAGAAATCAGCACTATGCTCCATTTCAGTTCTTCTTCGTATTTCAGAAAGGTATTTAAGCAAATTACGGGCAGTAATCCATTATCCATAAGAAAGAATAAAAACAATGCATTATAAAAAAACCCGTCTTTCGACGGGTTTTAATTATTCTTCTGTTTCTTCATCCGCTTCTTCATCGGAAGGAATCTCAAGACCTAAATCACGGCGAAGCTCTATATCATCATCGGGATGCTCTGCATAATAGGGGTCAATCATATACTTCTTAATCGCGGGGAAGGTGCAATACTGAATAAGAAGGAAACTGAAACCCGGATAGGTGCAGACAAACAATACAAATGCCAAAGCGATAACTATGGAGAATTTGCCTAAAAACCAAACTACCAAGAAATATAAAGCAAGTACTAAAAGATGAACGAAAATGCAGAGTAGATTCAATTTGAGATTTACGATAGAAAGTTTGAAACTATTAGCGTAAATCTGCTTTACATTAAGTTTAAAAGTGATGGTCAAAGTCCAGATATAAAACTTCATAATTGAAAAGATAAAGGCGACAAAAAGGGATATTCCAAGACCTACCGTCTGGCCGATGCTCTTTTCTGCCATCCAATACCACGCCAGCGCCCAGATATTTATACCCGTAACCAGAATATTGATAATATTGATAATAAGCGCCTGTTTCCAGTTTTTCTTAATAGTTTCAAAGAAATCGGAAAGGCCGAAAGAGTGCTTATCCCTTGCCGTATTTCTCGCAACATGGGTAAAGCCCGCATCGGCAAAACCCTTAGGGAGAATAAGAATAGACATCAGACAATAAACAAAATTTATGGTTACAAACTTCCAGATATTTCTGAAAAAGGTTTCAAAAAATACTATAAAGGTCTTCTTTTTGGGGGCGTTTTTATCTATGCCCGGACCCTCTTTTTCATAATTAAACAGACCGAAAAAACCTGCCATTATTCCTTCTCCTTTTTATAAATAAACTTTTCTTCCAAGGAAATTCCTTTAAGACCCAAAACATACGAAATTTGGGTTACAAGGGGAACAATAAGAAGCAGTGCGCCAAGCAATAGATACTGAACTATCGATAGATCGGAAGGCAGCATAGCGCCCTTTAAAATCAGTTCTATAAAGGAATAGAAATATCCGACTGCAAATTTATACATCTGAATATTAAATCCCGACATAAATCCTTTTTGGAAGATAACAATTATAGCGAAAAATATAATATTTGGTATAGAAGCTAAAAGACCTATTTTAAATCCCCGAAGTTTATCTAAGGTTTTATGATTAAACTTAACAAGATTAGCATCGGCGGCTCCCAATTCCCAGATATAATGATATGTAAAACCTATAAGAATAACTATGCCGATAAACTGAGTTACGATAAGGAAAATATTTTTGGGTGCGCCCTCAAATTCGGAACGAATAGTCACCTTTTGCAAGGCGTAACCCTTATCCGTATATTCCTTTTCAAGTTTATCTTCCCCATCGGCATAATAATGGGTATAAAGTTCCTTGAATTCATCATCTTTTTCGGTGACGCCAAACGCAGTATAGCCGATTTTTTCGGTGCCGAAGCCGTTACATATAACCATTACGGAAATGGCAACAAAAAAGCAAAATATCGTAACTGCAATAAGTTTAACGAACACTTTTAAAGCGGGTTTAATATTCTCCAATTTTCTATCTCCAAACTATGTATAGTTATTTCATAATTATACAATATAAAACAAAAAAATGCAAGGTATATACCCTGCATTTTACATTATATTCATAAAATTATGAGAAGCACGGTTGCGGCCGAGATAATCGCACCCAAAGACCAGAGCGAAATTTTAACCCAAGATTTAAGCCGCACCCTTTTGCGCAAACTCTTTCCCTTAACCGCTTGATTTTCCATATTGAAGGAAAATTCCCTAACCGCTTGATTAAGCCGCGCCGCCTTCAGATTCCCATATTTCGGAGAAACAAAAAACACTACTTTTTCAAACATTTTACTGCCCGTATCGTTCACTTCAATAACAGTTTTATTAACGCCTTTCACCATATAAATACCACCTTTTCCTAGGATAATTTTATTTTTGGCAAAAGGTGGATAGATTATTCGAAAATAAATTTAGTTATAAGTTATAAGTTATGAATTCGGCAAAGCCGAATGTTATGATATTTGCTACGCAAATAGTTAATGTGTTCGCTTTGCGAACTAATATATATATCGTCGGAAATGCCGACACCGAAACTTTGCCGTTAGGCAAATCATAACGCGGCAAGACCGCTCATATCTCATAACTTGCCGCAGGCAATCATAACTCGAAATCAGTATTGGTTAACATAAATTTGTTGATAACTCGGTGGAAAAGTTGAAAAAACCGCGTTAATACGCGGTTTTTCTATCAACATTCGGGAAAATTCCCGTTTTATGTAAATTATTTTACTTTATTCGACAGATTGATTGCATCGGCTCCCTCTGACGAGGGAGCTGTTGAGCGTTAGCGAAACTGAGGGAGAGAAAAAATAAAATTTAGATGTAATTTATAATTATTCTCTCCCTCCGTCTTTTGCTTCGCAAAATCCACCTCCCTCGTCAGAGGGAGGCAAGGTTTAATATTTTCTATTCGACAATTTTCCCCGAAAGGAACGATACTGCCCTTTCAACCGCATCCTTGCTATTGCCCCAATCGGCACCTTTGCCCGCGTTTCTATAGTCATACATAGAGCAATATTTAGAAATATCGGCGCAAAGTGATTCGGCATAATCCCCCGTAATTTCAGTAATGCTCTTTAAAAATTCGCTATGGTAATGTGGCATTTTTGATTTTTGCGCCCCTGCCACCAACTGCTCATAATGTTTTAAGCAAAACTGGGGTTGATTATCGAAAAGCCGCCTAAAATCGCTTTCCTTTTCGTAAAGGCGATAGATAGTATCTACCATACGGGATACGCCCCATTCGATTTTATTGCAGATAAAACAGCTCTCACTGATGCTTTTCGCCTTTTCTGCCTTTTTGGCGGGCGGGTTCAAAAGTTTTTTATCGAAAATATCCCCCTTAACGCTCTTTAGATGGGTTTCGAGCATCAAAGCAAGTTGCAACCTTCCTCTATACCCCATCATTTTATCAAGGTGTTTTTCGCAAAATCCCACCTTGTTGGTTTCGATTCGCACATCGGGTTCCATCATAGCATCGCCTAAAATATATGTAATGATTCTATCCTCAACCGTTTCATACATTCGGCATATAGGGCACCCATCGCTCTCCTCAAATACTTCGCTTACGGGTATAGTGCAAATATCATCGCGCATATTATCACTCCTTTAGCACAAGCTTTGGCTACTTGATATTATAGCATATTTTTGATATAATTACTACGGTGATTTTATGTTTAATATAGAAATTTTGAATAATGAAATACATATTAAAAATGTAACGAATTTTGACCTCAAAGAAACCCTTGACTGCGGTCAGGCATTCCGTTGGACTCTCCTTGATAACGGGGTTTGGCGCGGCATCGCAAAAGGTAGATATATCGAACTTGAGAAGAAGGATAACGATATTATCATTAGGGGTAGCAATGAGCGGGATTTTTATGAAATCTGGGAAGATTATTTCGACCTTAAAAGAGATTACGGCGAAATAATAACAGCCATAAGCGGTAATGAAATTCTTAAAGCGGCATCAGAGTTTGGAAGCGGTATTAGGATTTTAAATCAAGACCCTTGGGAAGCGCTTTGCTCCTTTATTATTTCGCAAAATAATAATATTCCGAGAATTAAAGGCATCGTTGAACGGCTTTGCGAGAATTTCGGAAGTAAATGCGGAGATTCCTATACCTTCCCAAGCGCCCAAACGGTAAGCCGCCTTTCTATAGAAGATTTATCGATATTAAGAGCGGGTTTCAGAGCCAAATATATCCTTGATGCCGCAAATAAGGTAGCGAGCGGCGAAATTGATTTAGAAGCACTTAAAACCACCGATT
>JAFSAK010000105.1 GCA_017441045.1 Clostridia bacterium | reverse complement strand
GCGGTCGTAAATACAAACAGAACCTCTCTGAGAAGCGCCTTTTTCGAGGAAGTAAATACCTACTCTGTCACCGCCTCTTACAACCTTGGATGTATCAACACCAAGGGCGCGAAGGGAATTAATAGCCGATTGTCCGATAGCGTGTTTAGGAAGTTTGGTTACATAAACGCTGTCCATACCGTAGTTAGCGAGGGATACAGCAACATTGGCTTCACCGCCGCCGAAGGTAGCTTGCATCTGGTCGTTCTGGAAAAAACGATAGTAGCCATTGGGTGCAAGGCGAAGCATAATTTCGCCGAAAGTAACTATTTTTGCAATTTATTTTTCCTCCATTTTCTCAAGCGCTTCTTTTACGAAGAAACTGCCGCCGATGGCCGCAATTTTATCAAACGCTAAAAACTCATCAATATTGCTTCTGTCAACTCCGCCCGTGGGAATGAATTTAATCTGGGGGAAGGGGGCAGAAAGGGCCTTCAATGCCTTAAGACCGCCGTAGATATTGGCGGGGAAGAACTTAACGGTGGTGATACCGAGTTCAAGCGCTTGCATAATCTCGGTGGGGGTAACGCAACCGGGATAATAGGGAATATTTTTCTTGTTGCAAATTTTAGCAACATCAACCGAAAGACCGGGGGAAACAATAAACTGCGCGCCTGCCTTTAAAGCGGCTTTGCACTGAGCGGCGTTTATAACGGTTCCCGCGCCTATGCTCATATCGGGATAGTGCTCGCAAGCATATTTTATTGCCTCTGCCGCGCAAGCGGTACGGAAGGTGATTTCCGCACAGTTAATTCCCGAAGCTTTAAGAGCAGTTAAAATCTTGTCGGTTTCGGAAAGTTCTTTAATTACTACAACGGGTACAAATTTTTCCATAATAGTCACTCCTTAGCTATTAGCTATTTATACGCCCGAATATGCGGAAAATCCGCCGTCAACGGGTAAAACAACACCTGTAATAAAACTCGCGGCCTCGTTATTAACAAGGAATAAAAGTCCACCTTCAAGTTCCTCGGATTCGCCGAATCTTCCCATTGGGGTAGCGGCAAGGATTTTGCCCGTTCTGGCAGTTGGTGTACCATCTTCATTGAAAAGAAGTTTGGCATTCTGCTTTGTTGAGAAAAATCCGGGGGCAATAGCGTTAACCCTTATACCTACCTTGGAAAAATGAACGGCGAGCCACTGAGTAAAGTTTGAAATTGCGGCTTTAGCGCCCGAATATGCGGGAATTTTGGTAAGGGGGGTGTAGGCATTCATAGAAGAAATATTAAGAATATTGCATCCCTCTCTACCTACCATTTGTTTCGCAAAACATTGGGTGGGGATAAGGGTGCCGAGGAAATTAAGGTTAAATACAAAGCCAACGCCATCTGCATCAAGGTCAAAGAAGCTCTTGGTATCGGCATCAATATCGCCAAGCTCGAAGTATTCTTTATCGGTAGTGGCTTTGGGGTTATTACCGCCAGCTCCGTTAATGAGTATATCGCAAGGACCTAATTCTTGCAACACTTTATTTGCAACATTCTCGCAAATCTCTTTATCTAAAACATTACAAGCGTATGCCTTTGCGGTTCCGCCTTCGGCTACGATTTCATCGGCGAAAACTTTTGCGGCCTCTTCATTTAAATCAAGAAGGGCAACCTTTGCTCCTGCGCGGGCCAGAACCTTTGCAAAGTTACTGCAAAGCACACCGCCCGCTCCCGTAACAACGGCAACCTTTCCCGAAAGGTCGGTATTTAAAACGTTTTTATTCATTGTTTTTTCTCCTTTTCACAGGCCTCAAACAAGCCATTAATATATGCGGCGCCAAGAGCTCTGTCGAATAAACCATAACCGGGCTTTCCGCTTTCGCCCCAAATCATTCTGCCGTGGTCGGGACGGACATAGCCATCAAATCCGTTATCTGTAAGGGCCTTAACAACTTCATATATATCAAGGGAGCCGCAACTTGAAAGATGGGCCCTTTCTTCAAAGGAACCGTCCTCCATAATATAAACATTGCGAATATGCATAAATCCGATTCTATCCATAGCGGCATATTTTCTTACCATTTTGGGAATATCATTGGATTTAGCGCAACCCAAACTTCCCGTGCAAAGACAGAGAGTATTAGAAGGGCTGTCATATAGGGCTAAAAATCTATCAAGATTTTCTTCATTGGTTATTATTCTCGGAAGACCAAAAATGGGATATGGGGGATCATCGGGATGAATTGCCATCTTAACTCCGCATTCCTCAGCAACGGGAATAACCTTCTTAAGAAATCTTTCAAGATTTTTCCAAAGACCCTCTTCGCCGATTTTGCCGTAGGCATTTATGAGTTCGCGAACTTCCGCCTGAGTATAACTCGAATCCCAACCGGGAAGATGAATATCGTCTTTAAGGGGGTCAAGTCCCTTCATCTGCTCCCAATACATAACCAGACTCGTGGAGCCGTCAGCAGCTTCCTTATCAAGTTGGGTTCTGGTCCAGTCAAAAACAGGCATAAAGTTATAGGTAACGCACTTAACGCCGTATTTAGCGCAACGGCGAATATTTTCACAGTAAACATCTAAAAGATGCTCAACATCGCCTCGGCCGAGTTTTATATCCTCGTGAACGGGGATGGATTCAACAACATCAAAAATAAGGCCGTTATCTTCGCACTGCTTTTTCATTTTCGCAAGACTTTCTTCAGGCCAAACTTCACCGGGCGCAACATCATACACGGCGGAAACCACCGAACGCATACCGGGAATTTGCGAAATATAGCGAAGGGAAACGGGATCGCTTTCTCCATACCAACGGAAAGACAATTTCATATCCATTTTTTTACTCCTTGTGTTTTATTGATTTCAGTATATCACAAACTTTTTGCAAGGTTAATTGCATAAATTGTTTGACATATTGCAAAAATTGTTATAAGATAATAATAGCCAAAGCATTTAAACCCAAACCAGCCCAAAAGGGCGGTTTTAAGGTATCTTTTGGCTCTTTGTCGCCCATAAGCGACGGTTTGAGAGTATTTTAACAAAGCCATAGCGTGAAATTCTTATCCCAAAATCTGATTCGGGTTTGAATGCTTTGGCTAAGAGGTGAATTCTATGAGAACAAGAGCGCAACGCTTTGACCCCAGACAGTATATGAAGGG
>JAFSAK010000104.1 GCA_017441045.1 Clostridia bacterium | reverse complement strand
GTAATAAATGAAAAGAAGAAATCTAAAACGGGGTTTCGCAAGTTTTCTAAAAAGTATAAAAACGACATAACCGCCCACCTTTTAACTTTATACCATCAGTATAAACCAAAAAAGCGGCATTTTCAATGATGATTTTATCCATAAAATAAAGGGCGCCGCAATATAATCAAAAGCAGATGGCTGCCCATCTGCTTTTGATTTATAGAGAACGATATCTGCATCGTACCGTTAATTATTTCCCGCAGTTCTTATCAAAAGAAGGGTTGCAGGCGTAGAAATTTTTGCTGTCAAGTCGGTCAGTAGTCCTACGGAGCGCTTCACCGAAGCGTTGATAGTGAACTATTTCTCTTTGACGCAAAAATCTTAAGGGGTCTAAAATATCGGGGTCATCTATGAGGCGAAGCAGGTTATCATAGGTGACTCTTGCTTTTTGCTCTGCCGCTAAATCTTCGTGAAGGTCGGCGATGATATCGCCTTTGGCTTGAATATATTCGGCTCTCCAGGGAAGTCCTGCCGCCGCAACGGGATAAACCGCTGCCGTATGGTCAACGAAGTATTTATCGAAACCGCTCTTCTTAATTTCTTCGGGAGTGAGGTTTCGGGTTAACTGATGCACCATAGCGCAAACCATCTCTAAGTGCGCAAGTTCTTCCGTTCCTATATCCGTCAAAAGTCCTTTCACATCATCGTAGGGCATACTGTATCTCTGGGTGAGGTAGCGCATCGAAGCTCCCAATTCGCCGTCGGGGCCGCCGTACTGACTGATTATGATTTGGGCGTATTTGGGATTAGGATTTTTAATGTTTATCGGATACTGTAATTTCTTTTCATATTGCCACATATACTATTCCTCCGCAAATTTATTTTCCCAGGGCCAAGGACCGTCTACCCAACACCAAGAATTATTGCATTCAGAGGTGTTGGCGGTTTCGTTCATACTGCCAAAACGGGATTCATATTCTCTCACGAGAACCTGTCGCTCCCGCTTATACATTTTAAGGCGGTTTAAGGCCGCGGTATTGTTTTTGTGGGTATCAAGGAACAGTACCATTTCGTGTATGGCAAAATCCAGTTCCCATATTTTTCGTCTGAGTTTCGCTCTGTTCATCTTGCCTTGCCTCCCATACGGAAGGGTTTGTCTATATCGGGGAACAATGTCCCTGCCATAAGGGCTGACTCGGGGGTATAAACGTCCGAGAAGGGTTGTAAATTTACAAACGCCATAGTCAGCACTTCGTTTTTTTCGGGGGTTAAATTGGTCATAACATCCATTTGAATTACTCCTTAATAGGCATAGATTGTACTGTGCCTATTACTATAATATTAGGTTGGATAGCCCACTGTGAAAAAGTTTCCTTATTCTGTAAAAAAAATGGTTGAGATTTTAGTGCGGTCATTATCATCGGTTTGCTTGACTTTTTAGAAGAAACACGGTATTATTTAAGTGTATAAGTATAAGATTAGGGGAACTAACACAATAGGGGAATATATATGAACAACAACATCAGCAGGATAACCAAAGGTTTGGCAGAAGCGTGCAGAGAGTGCGTTATGGTAGCTTGTGATGACCCGTCCGCTAAACGAGAAATATTGCGCGGTGGCGGAAGTAGCGGCGGCATTATGACGCGACTTTTAATGCCACGACCGATAAATAGAATACGAATTTCAGAGGATGCCTTAAAAATTTGTTTAGATAAAGGAGTGCCACCTTTTGATTATTTTATTTTAACTCCTACACAATACAGAAAGAAATGGGGCAATTTCTTTTCTTCTAATGAAAAAACGGTTGAACAGGCACATAAGGCGGGTCAATTTGTTACAGGAGACCACAATATCCCAAACCGAGCAATGCTTAAAAAAATGATTGAAATATGTGAAGCAAATCCTAATGCTGATGTTGGTTGTTATAGGGAAATATTAAATCAACAGTCATACGATTTAATAACCTTAGAGGAAAACAAGAGGATCAACGATAACGGTTATAAAAGCAGTGGTACTAGAGAAGAACGGGATGCTTGCTGTTCACCAAAGATCGATTTTGTGGATTTGTGGTTGACGCCTCAGGATGTTATAGATAAGTTTTTTGAAATAACTGCATTAGATAGAAATGAATGTTTAGACCCTTGTGCCTCTGACGGCAGATGGCTTAAGGAAGGCGATGTTTATAAGGGTTTGTCTATTGATATATTACCAACGGTAAAACAGGTTAAAAAGCAGGATTTTTTAACACTTAAAAAAGAAGATTTACCTAAAAAAATAAAAACCATAGTGGGTAATATACCTTTTTCTTTATTGGATGAATTCGTGAATAAGGCCCTTGAACTTACGGGAGATTGCTATTTCCTCGTAAGTGGCGACACAATACTTAAACACTTCCCCGATAATATTGAGCACATATACATATTTTCGGGTTTAGAGGGTAATCAAAAGGACAACAGGAGCCGCTGTGAATTTGATGTTCCGTTCCTTTTGAAATCGGCTCTGTGGTGTTGCATTGTTCATTTAACCAAGGATAAACAACAAGGTTGGGAAGTTCAAAAAGACATAGGCAACGAACAGAAAAGAGATGGATACCATGTTGCCCTCGGGAAGAATACCTTTATAAAATCAGATGTGAAAATAGACGATAATCCTCGTATAACAAGGATACCTGTAAAAAGTTGTATTGACTGGAAAAACGGAAAAAAGATTACCGTCGATGGCAAAACAATCGATTTGAGGAACTTTTCTCATTTGAGCGAATAATTAAAAATACAATTACCGCTGATTTAATAAAAAATCAGCGGTATCTTTTTTTGCTTATTATCTAAAATAATGGTTGAGATTTGCCAAATTGTGTGATATACTGTAAAATGACCTAATTTGGTATTCTTTTGAGGTTTGGCCATAAAAACGGGTAAATTTCGGAGTAAAAATATAATTGCTCTGTTTTAAAAAACAGAGTGTGGGTCTAAAATTATTTTTGCATTGGGAGGTGCAAAGAAAGTGGATAAAATTTTAGAAATGTTGCCGAAAATCCAGCTTCAACCCGAAACCATACCTAACTGGTTGGTAGTTGTAATGGGTATCGGTACCGTATTTGTGGGACTTATCTGCATTATTATAATCTGCAAGATAATGAGTCTATTCTTTGTGAATAAGAAGGCAAAAGCCCCCGAGGTAAAGGCGGATGCCCCTGCAAAGCCGCAGGTTATTGAAAACCGTCAGGAAATTATTGCGGCAGTAACTGCAGTAATCGCCGAAGAAATGGGTAAGGACGTAAACGCTCTTCGCGTTGTTTCCTTCAAAAAACTGTAAAATTAAAATTCAAAATTAATGAAAAAGAGGTATATATTATGAAACAGTATAAAGTAACCGTAAACGGTACCGCTTATGAAATCACAGTTGAAGCTATTGACGCCGCAGAGGTTAAAGCTGCTCCCGCAGCCGCTCCTGCTCCCGTAGCTGCTCCTGCAGCTGCACCTGCTCCCGTAGCCGCTCCCGCAGGCGAGGGTGAAACAGTAACAAGCCCTATGCCCGGAAATATTCTTGACGTTAAGGTCTCGGCAGGCGCCGCAGTTAAGAAGGGCGACGTTCTTCTTATTCTCGAAGCAATGAAGATGGAAAATGAAATCGTTGCTCCTTGCGACGGTACCGTTTCAGCAGTTAACGTTCAAAAGGGCGCTACCGTTGAAAGCGGCACTGTTCTTTGTGTAATCGCATAAGAGGTAACCGCAAATGGAAATATTAGATAGAGTTATTGACTTTTTGAAAAGCACCGGCTTTTATATGCTTTTCGGAAACTTCAGCGAAAACTGGGGTCAGCTCGCAATGATTTGCATATCCCTTTTCCTTTTATGGCTTGCCATCAAAAAGCAGTTTGAGCCCCTTTTGCTTATAGGTATCGCTTTTGGTATGCTTCTCACCAACCTCCCCGGTGCAGAAATGTATCATAGCGAAATGTGGACCGAATTTATGACCGAAGGTTCCGAACATTTCCACGATTACGGCGTAATTTTGGCCGAAGGCGGACTTCTTGATATTCTTTACATAGGCGTTAAAACCTGCCTTTATCCCTGCCTTATATTTATAGGTATAGGCGCTATGACCGATTTCGGTCCCCTTATCTCTAATCCTAAGAGTTTAATTTTGGGCGCCGCCGCTCAGGTTGGTATATTCGTTACCTTTATCGGCTGCTTCTATCTTGGATTCCCCCAGGAAGCCGCCGCATCCATCGGTATTATCGGCGGAGCAGATGGCCCCACCGCTATTTATACCACTTCTAAACTTTTCCCCAACCTTTTAGGACCTATCGCGGTTGCCGCATATTCATATATGGCTTTGGTGCCCGTTATTCAGCCCCCCATTATGAAGCTGCTTACAACCAAGAAGGAAAGAGAAATCGTTATGAAGCCTCTCCGTCAGGTTTCCAAAACCGAGAAGATTATATTCCCCATAATCGTTACTATTTTCGTAGCACTTCTTGTTCCTTCTGCAACAGCTCTTGTTGGTTGTCTTATGCTCGGTAACCTCTGGAAAGAATCGGGCGTTGCAGAGCGTCTTTGCAAGACCGCTCAGAACGAGCTTATGAATATTGTTACAATATTCCTTGGAATTTCCGTTGGCGCAACTGCAACTGCAAGCGCATTCCTTAACCTTGATACCTTAAAGATTATGGGAATGGGTATAGTTGCTTTCGGTATCGGTACTGCAGGCGGCGTTCTTCTTGCCAAGATTATGAATATCTTTACCAAGAATAAGATTAATCCCCTTATTGGTTCCGCAGGTGTTTCTGCAGTTCCTATGGCAGCCCGTGTATCTCAGTCGGTTGGTCAGAAGGCAAATCCCTCCAACTTCCTTCTTATGCACGCTATGGGCCCCAATGTAGCGGGAGTTATTGGCTCGGCTATTGCCGCCGGCGTACTCATCTCTTTGTTTGGTTAATAACGGACGGTCGGGGACGCCCGTCCCTACACCAAATCCCTTTCAAACCAAATGGTAAATTATTGCATCCCTCGCCTCCCTTGCTTAAAGGGAGGGGGACCGCTTGCGGTGGAGGGATTTTATACACACTTAATGTGTTTTAATGAACACAGAAAGGAAAAGTTATGGATAAAAAACCTTTGCTTATAACAGATACCATTCTTCGTGATGCCCATCAGTCTCAGGCGGCAACGAGAATGCGTCTTGAAGATATGATTCCTGCCCTCGAGAAGCTTGATAAAATCGGCTATTGGTCCTTGGAATGCTGGGGCGGCGCTACCTTTGATGCTTGTATGCGCTTTTTGAATGAAGACCCTTGGGAGCGCCTTCGCACCCTCAAAAAGCATATGCCCAATACCAAACTTCAAATGCTTCTTCGCGGCCAGAATCTTCTCGGATATAAACATTATTCCGACGATGTTGTGGATATGTTTGTTAAAAAATCCATTGAAAACGGTATTGATGTTGTTCGTATTTTCGATGCCCTTAATGACCCCCGCAACTTAGAGCAGGCCGTTAAGAGTTGTAAAGAATATGGCGGCATCTGCGAAACCGCTATTAGTTATACAGAGAGCCCCGTACATAATGAGGAGTATTTTGTAAACCTTGCAAAAACCCTTGAAAACATGGGCGCCGATGTTATTTGTATTAAGGATATGGCAAACCTTCTTTTGCCCTTTGATGCATATTCTCTTGTCAAGAAACTTAAAGAGAGCGTTAAGGTTCCCATTCACCTTCATACCCATAACACAACGGGTACAGGCGATATGACCTACCTTATGGCAACTCAGGCAGGCGTAGATATTGTTGACTGCGCCCGTTCTCCCTTTGCTAACGGTACGGCTAACCCCTCTACCGAATCTTTGGTTGCAACCCTTAAGGGCACCGAGTATGATACCGGTCTTGACCTTACCGATTTAAGTGAGGCCGCCGCTCATTTCCGTACCGTTGCCGATAAGATGAAGGCCGAAGGCACTCTTGACCCCAAGGTGCTTAACGTTGATACCAAAACCCTTATTTATCAGGTTCCGGGCGGTATGCTTTCTAACCTTATTTCCCAACTTAAGCAGGCCGGAGCTGAAGATAAATATTATGATGTATTGGCCGAAGTTCCGAAGGTTCGCGAAGATTTCGGATACCCACCCCTCGTTACTCCTACAAGCCAGATTGTCGGCACTCAGGCGGTTATGAACGTGCTTTCGGGCGAGCGCTATAAGATGGTACCCAAGGAATCAAAAGCCCTTCTTCGTGGCGAATATGGCGCATTACCCGCTCCCGTAAATGAGGATGTTCGCAAAAAGGCCATCGGCGATGATGAGGTTATCACCTGCCGCCCCGCAGATTTAATCGAGCCCGAACTCAAAAAGTACGCGGTAGAAATGAAGGAAAAGAATATCGGTAAAACAGGTGAGGACGTATTAAGTTACGCTCTTTTCCCCCAGGTAGCCGAGAAGTTCTTTGCAGTTCGTGATAAGGTAGAGGACGAAAACGCTGTCCGCGAGCTTATCGTAGAAGATATTTCTATGTAAAATATAAGACACCGTCGCAAGATGGTGTCTTTTTTTAAAATGCTTTGACTTATGGGGGATAATAGGTTATTATATAAGAAAAAGGAAAGGAGCGGCAGAAAATGTATAAAATCGCAGATTTATATATGGATTTTAGCGGAAATGCGGAATATGTAAAAAAACTCTGCCGCGACTTTTTGTGCGAGGAAGCAAAGTCGGATATTAAGATAAATATATCCGATGAGGATATTCAAAAAGAAGGGGAAATGGCCGAGGAAGGAACAAGGGCGTGGAGCATAGAATCTGCCGCGGCCAATCGCAAAATTGCCGAAATTTTGCCCCTTTATAACGGATTTTTGCTTCATAGCGCAGTAATGGACATTGATGGCGTAGGCATTGCCTTTGCCGCCCGTAGCGGAACGGGTAAAACTACCCATCTTACCCGTTGGAAAAATTATTTAGGGGATAAATTAATCGTAATAAACGGGGATAAACCCTATATTCGCTTTTTTGAAGATGAGCCGCTTCCCATCGCTTACGGCACTCCGTGGCGCGGGAAAGAAGGTTTTGGAAATACGGAAAAAACAAAACTAAAACATATCTGCTTTATCGAAAGAGGAGAGGAAAACAGGGCCGAAAAAATGGATAAAGAAACGGCTTGCGACCTACTTTTTATGCAGATTTATATGCCGCAAAACCCCCAATCCGCCGCTAACACTTTAATGCTTATGAATCGGCTTACAGAGTGTTGTGAGTTTTGGAAAATAACCTGCAATATGGATAAAAACGCGGCAGAAATTCCTTATAAAACTATTTTCGGGAGATAAAAAATGAAACTTAAATATGAATTTGTTACTAATTTTGTGGCGGGTAAAACCGTGGCCGTTGCAGTCGGTAAAGTGTTAAATGAATTCGGCGGTTTTATAAAACTTAATGATACGGGCGCCTTTATTTTTGAACTTCTTAAAAAAGAAATCAGCGAAGAAGAAATAGTTAATGCGCTGCTTAAAGAGTATGATGTAACCGAAGAAAAGGCGAGGGAAAGCACTAAAGAGTTTTTAGAATATCTTTCCTCTAAAGGTGTAATCTGATGGAAAGAGCAAATCTGCAGAATGCGGCAGAGGCCTTGAAAATCAAAGAGCAGGTTGAGGTGCTGACCAAGGGCGCAAGTATGGAGCCATTGCTTCGCGAACATAGGGATATTGCGCAGATAAGTCGAGCAAAACCGCCCTTTGAAAAGGGAGATATCGTTCTTTATACCAGAGATAACCAAAATTTCATCCTTCACCGAATAGTGAAAATCGAAAAAGAGGGCTTTGTTATCCGAGGAGATAATAACTCCTTTTACGAAAGGGATATACGGGAAGAAGATATCGTAGGAATTCTTACCGCGGTTTACAGAAGGGGCAGATATATGCCAAAAGAGAGCGCGAAATTTAAAATGTTCGGTATTTTAAATAAGGTGAGATTTCCGTTTATGATTGTCTGCCGCAAAGCAAGACAACTAATCAAAAAAATGTTAAAATCCAAAGTATAACTAAAACCCCGAGGTTTAACCTCGGGGTAAAATTTT
>JAFSAK010000103.1 GCA_017441045.1 Clostridia bacterium | reverse complement strand
CCAAGTCCCGAAAATACGGCATAATATGCGCCCAAATCTACGCCATCGGGGAGAGTTTCTGTGAAAGAAGAACCCTCCGCCATACCCGTGCCGCCTACGGCACCCGAAGCGTTCCACCAACGGTTAGGATTTATATCGGGATTATGTAAAGAAGATAGCGCTTCCCACTCTTTCTTGAGGTTTGCAATGGCATTTTCCTCATCAGAAAGCGCCGAAACACCTATAATACCGCTGAGAACAGGAAGAATTGTGCCTAAAATTATAGCAAGGGAAAGAAATACGCTTAAATGCCTACTTATAAATTTTTTCATTTTTCTTCTCTCCTTTACTCAACTTTTGACCATTTTCCGTAGATATAAGTGGTACCATTCCAGTTTGCATCTGTTTTGGTAATTGCCTCGCCGCTGAAATCGGGGCTTTCATACCATCCCTCAAACTTATAACCACTACGTGTTGGCGCGCTCATAATATCCTTAATATCGACCTCTTGGCCTATATTTATAAGAACAGAAGGGTTGGCAACCTGCGGGTCAATAAACTCATATGTTTGATAGAGTCTGTACTGACCTATGTTTATAATAGCTATAGCATAACCGCTTATCTCATCCGACATAGCGGTATTGGGGGTTATCTTAACAGCAACAGTATCGCCAATATTAAGATTAGCGGATGCCGTGAAGGTGGCGATGCCGCTTGCCCCCTGATTAAGAGTACCAACCGAAGCAAGAGTATTTGCAGAAGCAAACTGATAATCCTCTTTTTCATCATTTACGTTGCTATAATCATAAATTTCAAAGTTAAAATCATCACACTCTACGCCGAAAACATCCTTAACAGAAATATCAACGCTTTCTCCAGGCATAACAGAAAGTTCTGCGTTTTGGAGCGAAACCTGAACCTGCTCATCCATAGTTGTTAAAACAACAGTCATATTGCGGATATCCTCGCCATAGGGAATATCCCATATAATAAAACCGTTTGTATCCACAACCAATTCTTCACTTCTGATCGGAAGAAGATCGCTATCCTTTTTGGGCAGGCGGTTATCCTGACTTCCGTCCCCATCACTATCTGCGGGGGAGTTATTTACGTGAACTCCGAAATTTCTGCCTATATAATCTTCACCCACATAAACCTTAAGTTTACGCGCCGAATCCGACTTATCTATAGATAATAAAACCGTGCAATCGTCATCCTTAACATAAGCAGAGGCGATAATATCGTCAGAATCTATTTCGGTTTTTACAACCTTGCTCATTTTGGGAATATATCTCATTGCAAGTCCTCGGTTTCCATAGGTTTCACTAACCTGATTAAGTCCTTGAGAGGGACTGCGCCAAAGACAAATGCCTATATCGCTCTGGGTAACGTTAGTGGGATAAGGAATATACTGACCGTAATAAAACCAGCCGGCGCCGCCGTTAAATCCCGCATTTGCCTGAGTTATTATGGAAGCTATAGAATCATCTTTAAAGTTGAAACTCTGCTCGTTGCTTTCGCCGTTATTGGCATTTTTACCGTTAAACTCGTTAATAAGTATTTCCTCATCGGGAAAATGGTTTCTGAGCTCATCGGAAAGCCGAACCACCGTTTCATAACCCTTATTGGTAACATAATGGTGGGTTACGAGACCATCCGCATATCCCTTATCAATAAGATGCTCCTTGGCAAACTCCATAAAGCTTATTATCTGGTCTTCATCGGCCCAACCCGAAAGTTCGGTAGCGTTAATATAAATGCCGTTACGGGTACCCGCTTTATTAAGAGCGATACTGCGAAGTCCCGCTTTATCAAGGGCTATACTCGATTTTTTAACAACCTCGCACCAATAAATACGCTTATCTGAAAACGCTTCAAAATTACCGCCGTTTACTTCGTTATGGAAAGAAAGATATTCCACCTCTATTCCCAATTCTTTAAGTTTGAAGATTGTAGCTACAACGGCATTTGCAAAGGCATCAATATTTTTGGGCGCGCTTCTTGTTCCGCCCTCTGAAAGTTGTACATTCTCTATGCTATACCAGTCTGCAATTTCCAAAGGAATACGGCCCCCGAAATTGAGTTGGATTTTAGTTCCTGCATCACGAAGAGTTTCGCAGTTTTTTACAAATCCTTTAAAATCCTCGTTATTCCAGTAATAAATACCGTTTTCCCAGTTATATTGCTGTTCCTCTTCGGAAAGATTTAAATCAATAAGCCAATGAGGAAGAAACATCATACGCATATATGCGGCCTTAACCGTATTTGTGCGCTGATCATTCACGGTTTGATATGCATCGTTCATACCGTAATAATAAGCGCCGGGCCAAAGATTTTCACCCATACCGTGATAATTTTCGCTAATCACCGTATCGGTATCTACGGTAACCGTTCTGACCGAATCACTGATAGCGGGAACAGCAAAAGCGGTAACCGCTATGGCAATACAACCAAAGAAGGCAACTGCGCTCATCAAAATTCGTTTTGAAAATTTCTCTTTCATAAATTGCTCCTTCCGAATTCTTTTAGTTTTAATGTCATACACTACTAAGTTTATCACTATTTTTATTGTCAATGTAATCCAAAACGTTGTCAATGGGTAATATCCGTTTTTTGCACAGTATTTTCGGAAAAAACAGAAATTTCGCAAAATTATGATTATTTTTTAAATAAAATGGCGGCAAAATAAAAAGGGAGGCAAAACGCCTCCCTCAATTGATATTTATTCGCTTTGCGAACACCATAACTATTCATTATTCAATCGGGCGAACAATATTCGCCCCTGCAATCAAACTACCCTCGATTTTACAATAAATCAATACCCAATTTTTTGCATCTTTCAATTTCCGCTTGGGGCCAAACAGAAGCGTGAACTTCACCAATATGCGCCTTATGAAGAAGGAGCATACAAAGTCGCGACTGTCCGATACCGCCGCCTATTGTAAGAGGCAATTTATCTTCCATAAGAGCTTTATGGAAGGGTAGTTCCAACCTATCAAGTTTATCTTCAGCGCCAAGTTGCTTAACAAGAGATTCTTTATCCACTCTGATACCCATAGAAGATATCTCAAAAGCGGCATCCGTAACCTTATTATATATTAAAATATCACCATTCAGTTCCCAGTCATCATAATCGGGGGCTCTGCCATCGTGTTTTTCGCCGTTTTTTAGTTTTCCGCCGATTTTCATAAGGAAAACCGCGCCGTATTTTTTAGCAATGGCATTTTCCCTTTCTTTAGCGGTTTTATCGGGGTACATATCATAAAGTTCCTGGCTTGTTACAAACTCAATATCTCGGGGAAGATAGTTTTCGAGGACTCCGTATTTGCGCTCTACTCCATCCGCCGTATTTAAAATGGCAGCGTAAATGCGCCTTACCGTATCCTTTAAATACTCCTCGTTTCTATCCTCTTTAGATATAACCTTTTCCCAGTCCCACTGGTCAACATATATAGAGTGAATATTATCGCACTTTTCGTCGCGGCGGATAGCATTCATATCGGTATAAAGGCCGGTATGCATTTTAAAGCCATATTCACCAAGCGCCATTCTCTTCCATTTGGCAAGAGAGTGAACAACTTCCACCACTTCTCCCCCGTCCGCAATATCAAAACTAACGGGGCGTTCAATACCATTAAGGTCATCATTAAGGCCGCTTCCCCGCTTTACAAATAAAGGGGCTGAAGCGCGGGAAAGATTAAGAGCATCGCAAAGATTTTCTTCAAATCTATGTCTGAGTGACCTGATGGCTCTCTGGGTTTCAAGCACATTTAATTTTGCTTTATACATTTCATCACTACCTTAAGAAATAGAACCTACAGTTCTTGGGTAAAGGATAACATCGCGGATATTCTGGATGCCCGTAACATACATAATAATTCTTTCAAGGCCAAGACCAAAGCCGCTATGGGGAACCGATCCGAATTTGCGAAGAGCGATATAATCTTCGTAATCTTCGATGTTCATTCCTCTTACCTTCATTGCCTCTAAAAGCTTTTGGAGGTCGGCTTCACGCTCGCTGCAACCGATAATTTCGCCAACACCGGGCACCAAAAGATCTGTAGCGGCAACGGTTTTACCGTCGGCATTCTGTTTCATATAGAAGGATTTGATTTCCTTAGGATAATCGGTAAGGAAAACGGGACGTTTGCAGATAACCTCGGAAATATATCTTTCGTGCTCGGTCATCAAATCACTTCCCCATTCTACAGGGTACTGGAATTTTTCTCCGCAGTTTTTAAGGGCTTCAATGGCCTCGGTATAGGTCATAACCGCAAAATCATTTGCCACTACGCTCTCTAATTTTTCGATAAGCCCCTTTTCAAAATGGGCGTCAAAGAATTTAAGTTCCTCAGGGCATTTTTCTAAGACGGAATTTATAATATGCTTAATTAAAGCTTCGGCGATTTCAATAATATCGGGAAGCTCTGCAAAGGCAACCTCGGGCTCAACGTGCCAAAACTCCGCTACATGACGGGGAGTATTGCTCTTCTCGGCTCTGAAGGAAGGACCAAAGGTATAAATCTTACCAAGCGCCATTGCGGCAACTTCGCCTTCAAGCTGACCCGAAACGGATAAAGCCGCCTTTTTACCGAAGAAATCGGCCTCGTTATACTCTTCCTCGCTCTTATATTCGTTGCTGTAACCGATTGTGGTTACCTTGAACATCTCACCTGCTCCCTCGCAGTCACTGGCGGTAATAAGCGGGGTGTGAATATATGCAAAATGACGTGCTTGGAAAAATTCGTGGATACAAGCCGAAACCACCGAACGAACTCTGAAAGCCGCATTAAATGTATTGGTGCGAACGCGAAGAGCGGGCATAGTTCTTAAATATTCAAGGGTATGGCGTTTCTTCTGCAGTGGGTATTCCGGGGGGCAAACGCCAAGCACCGTAATCTCCTCGGCGTTAACCTCAACACTGTCTTTTGCAACAACGCTCTCAACTACCTTTCCTACAACCTTAAGGGAAGTGCCGAGTTTCATAAATTCGCCTATATCACTTAAAACATTTTTATCGATAACTATCTGCAAATGTTTAAGGGTGGTGCCGTCATTCAGTTCTAAAAATGCCATATTTTTGGAATCGCGAGAGGTGCGAACCCAACCGCAAACAGTAATGATCTTTCCTACATAGGAAGCATCCTTCATAATGTCAAAAATATCAATGTGTTTCATATCTTTTCTCCTTAAATATAAATATGTAAAACAATATGAGTATAAAACAAAAAGCGCCTATTAGCCCTAAACTTTTAGGACGAATAGACGCATATCCGCGGTGCCACCTAAATTACCGTTTTTTAAACGGTCACTTTCCAACCTGACAGTTGTTACCGATTTAACGCATCGGCTACGGCTTACCTACTAAAAAGCCCTTATGGTTTTCTTTCAGTTTGCGACTCCGAAGTGTTCTTCACTCTGCGCGCATCACTGCGTTTCCACTATCCGCAGTTCACTTTGCACCGCCTTCAAAGTTACTTTTCTTCATCAATGTCTTTAAATTATATTGAGATTATATCACTCGTAAATTTAATTGTCAATAGATTTTTCTATTGCGGCGCGGGTTTCCTCAACGCCTATTCCCTTCAATGCCGAAAAGGGAATTATATCTATTCCTTCCGCGAATTCACCGAGTTCTTCTTTTAGGCCTTCAAGCCGAGCGGTAAACTCGGTCTTATTTAGTTTATCGCATTTGGTGAGGATTATAGCATAAGGGATTTTATTATACTGCAGAAATTCGCACATAGAAATATCAAAATCCGTAGGTTTATGGCGCATATCTATTAATTGCAGACAAAGGCGAATATCTCTGCCCGAGCCAAAATAACCTTCCATAAGGGCGGACCATCTATCCTTCTCTTTGAAAGGCACCTTGGCGTAGCCGTAACCGGGTAAATCTACAAGGCGCATTTCACCCACTCTATAAAAGTTAATAGTAACGGTTTTGCCCGGCGTTGAACTAACACGCGCCAATGATTTTCTTCCGAGGACTTTATTTATAAGGGAAGATTTTCCCACATTGGAACGGCCCGAAAAGCAAACTTCGGGCAAATCGGAAGTTTTAAGTTGTTCTATTGTTCCAAAAGCCGCCTCGAAATCCGCGTTATTAAAATTCATAAAAACTCCTACTGACTTATTCTTGATACCTTTGTTTCGGCAGGGATAGCAGTAATTACCTCATCCTTAATGTGCGAAACCAAGGCCTTATCAATTATTTCGGTAACGAAGGATACGGGAATAAATCTTACGTTTTCCCTAACCTTTATATCCACTTCATCAATATCGGGGATATTATCTTTCGGGATAAATACGGTTTTTACTCCGCCTCGGTGAGCCGCCATTGCCTTCTCTTTGAGTCCGCCGATAGCCAAAACTCTACCCCTTATGGTAACCTCCCCCGTCATAGCAATATCCCGCTTTATTTCTCTACCCGTAAGGGCAGAAATAAGGGCTACGGTTATGGTTACGCCCGCCGAAGGACCGTCTTTTTTAACGGCCGCTTCTGTGGCGTGAATATGGATATCTTTATTTTTATAAAATATGGGATCGATGCCGTATTTTTCCGCATTGGCTCTGACAAAAGTAACCGCCGCAGATGCGGATTCTTTCATCACTTCACCGAGAGAACCCGTAAGTTCTACCTTACCTGTTCCCTCTACTACGGCTACCTCAAGTTGCATTATTTCGCCGCCAACAGCCGTCCAAGCAAGGCCATTGATAATGCCGACTTGGTCATTTTCAAGTATTTCTTCGGGTTTATATTTCTTTTTACCGAGCAGGGCTTCAAGGTCGCTATCCTTAATAACCACCTTATCGGTTTCACCCATTGCAATCCTTTTGGCCGCCTTACCCGAAAGCGAACCGATAGCCCTTTCGAGTTTTCTCACACCTGCTTCGCGGGTATAGAAATCTATAATTCCGTAAAGAGCGCCGTCGGTTATACGGCAGTTGTTCTTATTTACGGCGTGAGATTCCAATTGCTTTGCAACTAAGTGACGCTTTGCAATATTAAACTTTTCTTCCCTTGTGTAACCATCGAGGGTTATAACTTCCATACGGTCTAAAAGAGGAGCAGGAATAGTATCCAGCCTATTGGCGGTAGTAATAAACACCACCTTACTTAAATCATAAGGAATTTCAAGAAAATTATCACAAAAAGCGCAGTTTTGCTCGGGGTCTAAAACCTCTAAAAGAGCGGCTGAAGGGTCGCCTTTGTAATCACTTCCCAATTTATCCACTTCGTCAAGAAGGATAAGAGGGTCGCTGGTACCCGCTTGCTTTACAGCGTTTATAATCTTACCCGCCATTGAGCCAACATATGTCTTTCTATGGCCTCTGATTTCGGCCTCATCGTGAACGCCACCCAAAGAAACACGGACAAATTATCTGCCCATACATTCGGCGATGGT
>JAFSAK010000102.1 GCA_017441045.1 Clostridia bacterium | reverse complement strand
AATGTGCGTTTTTCCACCTATGCGGTGCCGATGATTATCGGGGAAATACGGCGCTATCTTCGGGATAATAACTCAATAAGGGTAAGCCGCTCCATAAAGGATACGGCCTATAGGGCGATGCAAGCAAAGGAAAAACTTATGAACGAAACCCAAAGGGAGCCCACCATAAGCGAAATTGCGGCGGCTCTGGAGCTTCCCCGCGAAGATATAGTGATTGCTCTTGAAAGCATAGTTGACCCTATTTCCCTTTATGACCCAGTTTACTCCGACGGCGGAGATACCATATATGTTCTTGACCAGATTGGCGATAACAACGATGACCGCAACTGGCTTGATGAAATTGCCTTTAAGGAATCCATTAAAAATTTAAGCGAACGGGAAAGAAATATTCTCGCTATGCGGTTTATAAACGGAAAAACACAAATGGAAGTTTCAAAGGAAATCGGCATTTCTCAAGCGCAGGTTTCCCGCCTTGAAAAAGGCGCTATAAGTAAAATAAAGGGTGAATAAAAACTGCAGTACACTTTTTAAGTGTACTGCAGTTTTAAATTTATGGTTACTTATTTTCTTCGTTTTTCTTTTTAAGTTCAAGGTGAATAAGAATGCTCAGCAGCGCGCGAAGAAGGATTACGGCGCCTAAAATATAAAGCTCACTCATATCCTTAACCAAAACGGTTTTAAGTTTTTCGGCCGATGGCAATTGGATAAGTTCCGGAGCATGCCCTCCACGACGCTTATAAGATACGAACGGACCTTCTAAATATATACCCGCCATTTTTGCGCCGATAGGCGTAGTTGCCATAAATTTCTTGATCAATTCGATGATATATTCTATTGTGTTATCGCTGACACTCCCGGGACCTGCCACAAAAGTAGTAATGCCTTGGCTAACCTCAAAACGAGAAAAAGCATCAAGCGTATTTTCCGTAGGTTTATGCGCATCTTCCCCAAGGGCACCATGGAAATGGGTTTCAACTAAACCCGGTATAAGATAACCGCCGTTGCAATCAAACGAATCGTTGCCATTGGCGGATATATTCGCCGACAGTTCGACTATTTTACCATTGCTGATTCGCATATCTCCGGTAATAAATTTCCAATCCTCAGTTAATATTCGCGCATTTTTTAAAATCATCCAAAAACATCTCTTTCTAATTTTACAACCTCAAAAATCCAGCATTTCATATTTGGCTTTAGCCATATTGTTATAGGGTAGTTTTTCCCAGTGGCTATCACCGATTATTTCCTTTATTGCCAAAAGATTTTCTTCGGTAGCGGTAACATTGGGAATTAAGGGCGTTCTTATTAAATAGGGTTTTCCGCTCTCCTTAAGAATCTCAAAATTCTTGAGGATTATCTCGTTGTCCGCGCCCGTATATTTTTTATGCGCTTTGCCGTCAGCAAGCTTAATATCCATAATTACGAAGTCAAGCTCATTTATTACCCTTTTGAATATCTCACTTTTGGCATAACCGCTGGTTTCTATGCATAGGTGATAATCTTTAAGTTCTTTCATAAGTTCCAAAAGGAAATCGGGTTGCATAAGGGGCTCGCCACCCGAAAAGGTAAAGCCGCCAAAAGAAGCCCCTAGAACATCGGCAGATTTTTTAAGTTCCTTTGCAAGCTCCTTCGCTTCTTCCCTTCTGCCCGAAATTTCAAGGCAGTTTTCGGGGCAAACGTAGATGCATCTATCATATGGCGCGCACTCTTTATGGTTACACTCTTTTTTGCAAAGTCCGCAACCTTTGCACCTTGCTTTTTTAAACATAAGCTGGGGCTCCGCCTTTAATCCTTCAGGGTTATGGCACCACTCGCATCTTAAAGGACACCCTTTTAAAAATACGGTTGTGCGAATACCGGGGCCATCGTGCATAGCCATTTCCTTAATATCAAAGATTGTACCTATCATACCTTGTATATCTGTCTAGCAATTACGTGATCCTGATATGCCTTATCAAGCTCGGTAAAGTAAGCGCTCCAGCCCCAAATTCTAACTACTAATTGACGGTAGTTTTGAGGATTCTTCTGAGCATCCAAGAGCATCTCACGGTTAACGGCGTTAAGCTGAAGCTGATGACCGCCTCTTTCGATATAGCTCTTAACGAATGCGGCTACATTTTCGGTGCCATCCTCTCCGTCAAATACACTCTGATCAAATTCTAAGGTCAAAGGGCCGCCGTTAATGGCATCGGAGAAATTCTGCTTAGTCATAGAAGCGATTACGGATACAGGACCCTTGGTCTTGGCAAAAAGACTTATAGAGTAATTGGTACCAAAGGACTCGCCCTTTCTTCTTCCATCAGGAGAAGCGCCGATTTCATCAGCATGCCATAAATAATACATAGCGCTGCCCGTTCCCGCTCTATAAATACCGCCTCGGCAATTTACCTTGCCCTTCAAGCCCTTTGAAAAGCTATTTAAAAGAGCGGTAGCGATATCATCAACGAAATCCTCGTTATTGCCAAGCTTTACGGTTTCAAAACGAAGCTTATGCAAAAGCTCGGGTGAATTTTCAAAATTATCGTCTACTGCCTTTATAAGCTCGTCTGCCGTTATACTCTTTTCTTCAAATACATATTTTTTTATAGCGGCTAAACTATCGGCGGCAGTAGCGATACCTGTACCATGAATTCCAAAGTTATTGTATTTTCCGCCGTTATAGATATCGCAATCCATAAGAACGTTCATAAAGGGCGAAGGAATAAACCAAAGGTTGTCAATTGCTCCGCAAATATTATCACATTCTTTTTTAATTTCTTCCTCAACGGCTCCATAGAATTCATCATAGGTTTTAGAGGTTGAAAGATTATTATGAAGCGCTATATCAACGGCCTTAGGGTATGACAAAGCTCCAATATTGGCTACGTCTGCGCCAACGCCTGGGATAATAAATTCCCAACAAGCCGCAACGGTATATTCCGTCGCATCCTCTTTACTGTATCCAAGCTTCATAAGGGCGGGGATTACGATATCATCATTAGAATACTGGGGGAAACCGAGTCCCGCGCGGGTAAGCATGGTTGCTTCGGTGAAAATATCGAGGGGGGTATCCTTGGAAACGCGAAGATTGATTTTAGGGTCAATCATTTTATTATCATAGGATGCCTTCAAGCAAAGGCGGGAAAGAGTATTAAATGCATCATTTCCGTTTTCATCTAAACCGCCGAGCATCATACTCTGACCGTTATCACCCTGCTGAACGCCTACGTATAAATCACTATCCTTATTAAAGGACAGGAAGAAATCCTTAAGAAGCTCTAAAGCAGTTTCTTCGGTATATACACCCTTTTCTAAGTCGGCCTTAAGATAGGGATAAATATGCTTATCGAATCTACCTACCGTATTGTGATAGTTACCTTCAAGCCACAAGGAAAAATGCAATATTCTGAAAAACTGCAATGCCTCACGGAAATTACGGGCAGGATAGCGAGGTACCTGAGTTAAAACCTCAACTATATCTTCGCGACCTATTTCCTTAGCTTTTTCCAAGTACTTATCGCTTAATTTTATTATGTTCTCTATGGCGCGTTTGCCGTAACTGTCGGCGCTCTCCGAAAGTTCTAAAAGTCCTTTTGAAATTGCTCCGTAATAATCGGGACAGAGATTTGACATAAAGCCAAGCTCGTGAATATAATGCTTGCCCCTAATTTCTTCCCATTCGCTTTCGGTAAATATTGCGGGAAGATTTGATACAGTTCTTATGAAAACAATATTCTCACCCTCAAAAATCCGAGCTTCTTCAGCGTTGCAAAGGCGCTCGAATCTATCGGACATACGCTCTATGGGAGAAAGTCCCTTCTTGGCATATTCCTCCGCTAAATTCCAGTCGAGCTCCATTCTCGATTTATGATGCTCCTTATTTAAAATGAAACTATAAAACGAATTATTCATAATATTCCTCAATTGTTTTTTTAAAATTATATAGCAATTTCTTGACTTTTTCTCGCGTAATATTGTATAATAATAGCGGTATTTTATCTTAAAGGGGATTAAATATGATTTTTCACCAATCATCCAACTCGCTATCCAACTATAATTTTAACGCCCATTTTTATACTGACCAGATCTGGAATCCCCATTTTCATAGAAATCTTGAGCTTATTTACGTGGTTAAAGGCAGTATTAAATGCACCGTAAATAATAAAGAGCGCACGTTGAATGCAGGAGAATTTGGGTTGTGCTTACCATACGATATTCATCGCATCGAACCTAATGAATTTTCTCTTTATTGGGTTTTGGTTTTTTCCGAGGATTTCGTTCGTTATTTTTCCAAGGAAATTCTCAATAAATCAGGGTCGGATTTCGTTTTTCGCCTTGATGAAAGCACCCTCACGTATATTAAGGATAAGCTTATCAATAATCCCTCCCCTTCTACGTATACGCTTAAATCCGGTCTTTATGCTATTTGCGAGCAATATGTAGAATCAGTAAAGCTAACCGAAAAAACATCCAAGGAAGCGGAAATTATGCCTCTTATTGCGGATTATATTTTAGAAAATCATACTCACTACATTTCCCTCAAGGACCTTGCAAAGCTACTTGGTTACGATTATAACTATATGTCCCGCTACTTCAAGCGCATATTTAATATGACCTTTACGGATTTCGTTAATATATATCGCCTTGAAACCGCCATAAAGCTTCTTGAGGAAACCGATAAAACCATAACCGCGGTTGCTCTTGAAAGCGGATTTCAAAGCGTTAGAAATTTCAATAGTTTTTTTAAAGCCAATACCGGCAAAAGTCCATCGGAATATAAAAAAAGAATTAAAAAATAGCAAAACTAGAAAAGAGAAGCGTTTTAAACAGCGCTTCTCTTTTGTTTCGAAATAAAACTTATTGCTTTTCCTCTTCGTTTTTCTTTTTAAGTTCAAGGTGAATCAGAATACTTAAAAGCGCGCGGAGAAGGATTACCGCGCCTAAAATATAAAGCTCACTCATATCCTTAACCAAAACGGTTTTAAGAATCTCGGCGCCCATTTTAAATTCAAGACCCGTTGCAAGACCTCTTGCGATATTTGTCTGCAACTCAAAATTCTTTTTCATAAAGGAGTTTTGAATATAATGCCAAAAATTTTTGATTGCGGTCCAAGCAACAACAAAAATACCCATGATTTCAATCGCCGAAATCACATAAGGCAAACCCGTTTTAATAATATGTTCTATTGCGTTCATATTCTTCTCCCATTAAACATCATTCTGGTAAGTTTATTATACTATATGATTAATATAATTTCAACAACAAAAATCCCCCCACCGATAATCACGGCAAGCGGATTT
>JAFSAK010000101.1 GCA_017441045.1 Clostridia bacterium | reverse complement strand
TTTTCGGCGAGGAATTAAAGGCCGCCGTAAAGGATGCAGATATTATTCTTTGCAATAAGACACTTATAAATAAAGAGGTGCTTGATGTAGCCCAAAATCTTAAATTTATAGGACTTTTTGCAACGGGATATAATAATATTGATACTGTATATGCCAAGGAAAAGGGTGTTACGGTTTGTAATGCGGGAAGTTATTCAACAAGTGCCGTAGCCCAACAGACCTTTGCATATATTTTAAATTATTTTTCGGCGGTAAATCGATATAATGACCTTGTAAAAAGCGGCGGCTGGATAACCGCCCCCACCTTTTCAATGCTCTGCTACCCCACTGATGAGCTTGCAGATAAAACCCTTGGTATTATCGGTTTTGGAAGTATCGGTAAAAAGGTTTCTGAAATCGCAAAGGCATTTGACATGAAGGTGCTTTGCTATACGAGAAGCCAAAAGACAGCAGAGGGCGTAGAATTTACCGACCTCGATACCCTTCTTAAAAACAGCGATATCGTGACGGCACACTGCCCTTTAAACGATGAGAGCCGACTTATGTTTAATAAGGATGCCTTTTCTAAAATGAAAAAGAGCGCCTACTTTATAAATACCGCCCGAGGCGGAATTGTAGAGGAAAGCGCTTTAAGAGAAGCCCTTGATAGCGGTCATCTCGCAGGTGCGGCGGTAGATGTTTTAAGTCAAGAGCCAATGACAAAGGACTGTCCCCTTTTAAACGCTAAAAATATTATTATAACGCCCCACACAGCATGGGCGCCCCTTGCAACAAGAGAACGCCTTTTAGGTATTGTTACAAATAATATTGATGCCTTTTTAGAAGGCAATCCAATAAATGTAGTTAATAAATAAAAAAATAAAACTGTGATGTTTCGGTGCATCACAGTTTTTTGTTGCTTAAAATTGCTTAATAACTCTATTTTCGGTCTCTTCTACGCAGCGGTTAACGAATTCTTCAACACTCATAGAACCGAGGTCTCCGTTTTCGCCTCTATCTCTTACGGAAACGGTGCCGTTTTCTACTTCGCTATCACCGATTATGCACATATAGGGAAGTTTTTCAAGTCGCGCTTCACGGATTTTATAACCGATTTTTTCGTTCCTCTCGTCAACCTCAACACGAATTCCCTTTGCCTCAAGTTTCGCCTTAACTTCGTAAGCAAAATCTAAATGGCGATCGGCTATTGAGAGAAGTCGTACCTGAGTTGGAGCCAACCACATAGGCATAGCGCCTGCATACTTTTCGATAAGCAGCGCCAAAGTGCGCTCATAGCAACCGATAGAGGTACGGTGAATAATATAGGGGTTTTTCTTTTCGCCATCACGGTCAACATATTCCATACCAAATTTTTCGGCTAAAAGTTGGTCTATCTGAATGGTTATAAGGGTATCTTCCTTGCCGAAAACATTCTTAATCTGAATATCAAGTTTAGGTCCATAGAATGCGGCTTCACCCACACCCACTTTATAAGGAATCTCAAGATTATTAAGGATTTTTTCCATAACGCCCTGCGCTTCATCCCATTGCTCATTTGTGCCGATATATTTTTCTCTGTTATCGGGGTCCCACTGAGAGAATCTATAAGAAACATCATCATAAAGGCCAACGGCTTTAAGCATAAAGGTGGTAAGTTCAAGGCATGATTTGAATTCTTGCTCTAACTGTTCAGGGGTGCACATTAAGTGACCTTCAGAAATTGTAAACTGTCTAACGCGGATAAGGCCGTGCATTTCACCCGAATCCTCGTTTCTGAAAAGGGTTGAAGTTTCGTTATAACGAAGGGGTAAATCTCTATAAGAACGGGCGCGGTTCAGATACGCTTGATACTGGAATGGGCAGGTCATAGGACGCAGAGCAAAGCACTCTTTTTCTTCATCGGCGGGGTCGCCTAATACGAACATACCGTCAAGATAATGGTCCCAATGTCCCGAAAGTTTATAGAGTTCTCTTTTGGCCATATAGGGAGTTTTGGTAAGGAGCCAACCCCTTTTTGCCTCTTCATCCTCAACGAAACGCTGGAGAATCTGAATTACCTTGGCGCCTTTGGGTAAGAGAATAGGAAGTCCCTGACCGATAACATCAACGGTTGTAAAATATTCGAGTTCGCGACCGAGTTTATTATGGTCGCGCTTTCTTGCCTCTGCCAAAGCGTTTAAGTGTTCTTCAAGCATATTTGCCTTGGGGAATGCGGTACCGTAAACACGGCAAAGCATTTTATTATTTGAGTCGCCGTGCCAATAAGCGCCCGTTGCAGAGGTGAGTTT
Organism: Clostridia bacterium; assembly: GCA_017441045.1. The sequence continues at coordinate 1,440 of JAFSAK010000101.1, read as the reverse complement.
AAATGCCTTTACCTGAGCGGTGGACATAAGGTGAGCGCCTGCGCAAAGGTCTGTAAACTCGCCCTGAGCATAAAAGCTGATTTCTTCGCCTTTATGAACCTCGGTAAGTTCAACCTTATAAGGCTCTTCCTTTTCTTCGAAATATTTAATTGCTTCCTCGTAAGGTTTGGTAAAACGGGTAATTTCAAGGTCTTCTTTGACGATTTTCTTCATTTCGCCTTCGATTTTTTCAAGGTCATCGGCGGTGAAACTATTTTCCACATCAAAATCATAATAAAATCCGTCATCAACGGCAGGACCTATGGTAAGTTTTGCTGCGGGGAAAAGGCGCTTTACTGCCTGCGCCAAAATATGCGAGGCGGTATGGCGGAAGGTCCACTTACCGTAATCATCATCAAAGGTGAGAATTTCGAGGGAATCTCCATCCTTTAAAATAGTGCGCAAATCGCAGTTTTCACCGTTTACCCTTGCGGCGCAAGCCACTCTCGCCAAACCCATACTGATTTCCTTTGCCGCATCAAAGGCGGTAAGGCCTTCGGCAAGTTCTAAAATACTTCCATCTTTAAGCGATACTTTAATCATAATTACCTCCAAAAAATAAAAAAGCTCCGTCCCAAAAGGGACGAAGAACTAATATACTCCGCGGTTCCACCCAGATTTTGCGGTTTTTAAAACCGCAACACTCATAAGCCCTTAACGAAGGCAACCCGTCCAAGTTTTTTACCCTTGGCACTCAAAGGGTGGTGGCAACCAAAATATTACCTGCGCCGCTTTCAGCCGCGACGGCGCTCTCTTCTCGGTAACTTCCTTTTCGGTTACTTCCCTTATCCACGCTTTTACACACCTATTTTACTCCCATATTTATATAATGTCAAGGAAAATCGCCCTATTTTAACATATTCTCTACAAATACCACAATACTTTTTTAATGAGTCCACCCAATATTTTGCAAAATTTCCTATTGACTGGAAAGAAAAATAGTAGTATTATTTTTTTATTAAATTTATTTGAATACATAAGGAGGCAATATTATGTTTAAATCCGAATATTTAAACAGAGTTTACGCCGAGGTTGAAGCAAGAAACAGCGGCGAAAAAGAATTTTTGCAGACAGTTAAAGAGGTTTTTGAATCCTTAGAGCCCGTTGTAGCGGCTGACAGTAAATTTGAAGAAAACGGCGTTTTAGAGCGTATGGTTGAGCCCGAGCGTCAGATTCAATTCAGAGTTTCCTGGGTTGATGATAACGGCAAAGTTCAGGTTAACCGCGGTTACAGAGTTCAATTCAACTCTGCTATCGGTCCTTATAAGGGCGGCATCCGTTTGCATCCCTCTGTTAACGCTTCTATTATTAAGTTCCTCGGTTTTGAGCAGACCTTTAAGAATAGCTTAACCGGTCTTCCTATGGGCGGCGGTAAGGGCGGCTCTGACTTTGACCCCAGAG
>JAFSAK010000100.1 GCA_017441045.1 Clostridia bacterium | reverse complement strand
TTCAAAAAGACGCTTAACAAGTCCGGGATGGGTACGGGAAATCATAACTCTCGGTCCCTTTTCGGTTTCCTTAACGCCTACAACATAAATCTTAATATGGTCGCCCTCTTTAAGAATTTCATCGGGCACCTGTTCCATCTTGGGAAGGGTGGCTTCGTTATGGCCGATTGTGAGAATAGCGTTACCTGTTTTTGCATCAACTCTCTCAACAACTGCGGTAACAAGTTCGCGGTTATGGCTCTGGAATTCTGCCAATACCTGACCTTTTTCTACCTCTTTAACACCCTGACGGAAATTGTTTTTAGAATTCTGAGCAACGATTCTGCCGAACTTTTTGGGGTCAAGTTTGATTTCGATAAAACCGTCACCAATTGCCTTGGGATCTATTGCGGCGGCATCTTCTTTGGAAATCTGAGTAAATGGGTCCTCAACCACATCAACGATTTCCTTACGGGCAACCACCTTGAAAATTTCATTTTCGGTATCAATTTTGCAGGAAACGATATCATTACCGCCGTAATCCTTACGTGCGGCAACAACTATTGCCTCTGAAATTTTATCGGCGATGAACTCCATAGGAATTCCTCTTTCCTCTTCCATAAGACGAAGCGCCTCAAAAAACTCTTTGCTTTCTTTTTTCTCTTTTGCTGTAATTCTCTTAGCCATTTTTATCAATTACCTCCGTTAATAATACTAATCAAAATCTTCAAGGGTGATTTTTGAGATTTCTTTTCTTACGAAATCTCTTTTTCCACCGTTTATTTCTACGGTAACCGTTCCGTTTTCAAAGGAACAAAGTTTGCCGACGAATTCTTTATTTCCATCTACCGCTTTAAATAAACGCAATTTAACATCCTTGCCGAGCATTGCGGTAAAATGCTCATCGCGGGTAAGTTCTCTGCCAAGCCCCGCTGAACAAACCTCCAAATAATACGAACAATCAATAGGGTCCGCTTCATCTATGATAGGATCTACCGCGTGAGAAACATTGGTGCAATCATCAATGTTAACGCCCTCCGGCTTATCTATATAGATTCTTAAATAATGGGAAGCGCCCTCTTTAACAAAGCGGACATCCCAAAGATTTACGCCTTCGTTTTCCACCGTTTCGCGAACCAAGGCAAAAACCTTTTCAGCTACACCTGCCATACTATACCTCCAAAACAAAAGTGAGCGGGTTTCCCCACTCACCTTTCTTACTTACTGATATTATTATAACACTTTTATTTTAAAAATCAAGTATTATTTTAATAATATACTAATATTACTCAAAACTTGCGCTTTCTTCCTCGCCTTTATAACTGTTAATATAAATGCGAACAATTTGCTCTGCATTGGCAGTACCGCCGAATTCGGGCTCCTGACCTAAAACTACGCCGGGTTTTGCCTCGGTATCGTATTTCTCAACAACTTCAATATTCTCGTATAAAAATCCTTGCTTAAGCAGTTCGAGTTTAGCGGCATTTTCTTCCATACCTACTACATTGGCAATTTTAATATCGAGAGGTCCTAAACTTATGGTAACGGCTATCTCGGTAGCGCTCTCTACCTGCTGACCTTTTTCGATTGATTGGGCGCAGATTGTACCTCTGGCAAACTTATCGGAATACTCCTTGCCTTTAATAACAAAAGCAAATCGCTCATATTCTTCGCCGCCGGTAATCTGATGGTAATATTTACCCGTTAAATCGGGAACTGTATAAAGTATCTTTGATTCTTCCGCGCCTTCATCAACATCGCCGATAGATGGGGTTGAAGGCATAACAACCGATTCGGGATTACTTACTATAGGATCATCATTTCCGCCAAAGATTCCATCCTTTAAAACGGTAGCGGAAAGAATACCGAAAACTATACCAAATAAAGCTATAGTTGCAGCCGCGGAAATAATTGCATATTTAAGCGATGATGATTTCTTCTGCGGAGTTTCTTCATCTTTTTTCGCCGTATTAAGCGCGGCCTTTTTAGCTGCGGCTTTGCGTTCATTTTCTTTGGTTTCGCCGTAAACAAGTTCATTGCGGAAAGTATCCACGCTGATTGTACGGTTTTCTAAACTGAGTTGCAAACCGTTGGCAATGGAAACGAGTACCTGGCGAGGAAGTTCATCGGCAAATCTTGAAGGAATAGAAAGATTATCGCCGTTCATTCTATCTCTGGCATCGGGAGGAACTGCGCCTATAAGCACTCTGAAAAGCGTTGCGCTAAGGCCGTAAACATCGGTGAAACTGCCCATATGGCTTTCGATGAGTCCATACTGTTCGGGGGCAGCATATCCGTTATAAACACCTGCCGAAAGTTCGCCTTTCGAGGTTCTCGTTTCATTAATGCTTATACCTGTAAGGCGGAGTTTACCGTCACGGCAAACATAAACAGTTTCTGGGGAAATTGCCCCGTGAATAATGCCAAGTTCATTAAGCCCCATAACCGTATCGATAAGGGGTAAAAACAAAGGTCTTGCCTGCTCCCATTTGAGAGCGCCGTTATTCTTTTCGAGGAATGATTTTAATGATACTCCCGAAACGGTTTCTGTTACCGCGTAAGCAGTACCGTTTTCTTCAAAGGTTTCCTTTACGGATGCGAGAGCCGGTAAATGATTATCGGCAAGTTTTTTATTTAGCTCGATAAAATCAAGAAGGCCGCCGTTAAATGCATATTCCTTATTTTCGCCCATAGATACGGTTTTATCGGGATTTCTTACCGCTACTCCCGCAGGGAAATACTCCTTAATATTAACTATGGAATTATCCCCATTATCCCAACCTAAATAGGTTATACCTTCGCCGCCGGCGCTGATAACCTTGCCTATCATATAACGGTCGGAAAGCCAGAATCTTACGGGCAATGCATATTTTTCGTTTTGGGCATCAATATCCCATCCACAAATTGAACATACCTTTTCATCCCCGTTATCATTCATACAACCGGGACAGAGTTTATCCGTATTTATCATAAATACCTCCAAATTTCCAAATTGGAACTTTAATATATTATACCACACTTGTCAAGTAGCCAAAGCAATTAATCTATTATTACTTCCAATATATCTTCATTTTTATCTGCCGCTTTTTTCTTTATAGGAATAAGTTTTTTATAAACGCAGGTATGGCGGTCGGTTATAATTCTATCCTCATGCAAAGAGCCGAAATACCAATGTTTAAAGGTGCACGCTCTACCGATTTCTTCCAGATAACCATTGAGTTTATTAACCCTATCTCTATCCCCTCGCCTAAGAAGAATAGCGCTTTTAACGAGAGATGGGGGCTCGTGGGTAATAATATAATCCACCTTACAACCCGCTTCATCCAAAACTCTGGCGCCATCCGCCATTTCCATCGGCGTTGCCTCTTCTTCACGCCACCAAAGGCCTTTATCTACGCGCATATCCTTATCGGTACTTTCTCCGCCGCCAAAGGTAAAGAAGGTATTGCCTTCTATTTCAAATATCTGGCCTCGCATCATATGAAGAAGGTTACCCTTAAT
>JAFSAK010000099.1 GCA_017441045.1 Clostridia bacterium | reverse complement strand
GTTCCCGAAGATCAGATAATCGTAGGCGGTAATTCGTCCCTTAATATGATGTATGATACCATCGCTCAAGCCATGACTCACGGTTTCGGCTCTACTCCTTGGCTTCTGCAAGGAAAACTCAAATTCCTTTGCCCCGTTCCCGGATATGACCGTCACTTTGCTATTTCCGAGTATTTCGGATTTGAACTTGTTCCCATAGAAATGGATGAAAACGGTCCTGATATGGATGCCGTTGAAGAATATATTAAGGACCCAAGCGTTAAGGGTATCTGGTGCGTTCCCAAATACTCAAATCCCGAAGGAATTACCTATAGCGATGAGGTTGTTCGCCGTTTTGCGAATCTAAAACCCGCCGCAAAGGATTTCCGTATTTTCTGGGATAACGCTTATGTTGTTCACGACCTTTATGATGAGGGCGACCAGCTTCTCAATATCTATGATGAGTGCGTTAAGGCGGGTAATCCCGACCTTCCCCTTATCTTCGCATCCACCTCTAAAATCACCTTCCCCGGCGCAGGCGTTGCGGTTGAGGCGGCAAGTCCCAACAATGTGGCCATGCTAAAAGGCAGAATGAAGTTCCAGACCATTGGTCCCGATAAACTTAATCAGCTTCGCCACTCGCGACTTCTTCGTTCTATGAGCGACCTTAAGGCCCATATGAAGCGTCACGCCGACTGCATCAGACCCAAATTCCAGAATGTTCTCGATGCTTTTAATGCTTCTTTGGCAAATACGGGAATTGCCCGCTGGACCAATCCCAAAGGCGGATATTTCATAAGTCTTTATGTTTTAGAAGGTTGCGCCAAGCGTACCGAACAACTTTGCGCCAATGCAGGTCTGGTGCTCACCCCCGCGGGCGCCGCTTATCCTTATGGCCTTGACCCTAAGGACTCTAATCTTCGCATAGCCCCCACCTATCCTTCGGCCGAAGAAATCGGCACAGCCGCCAAGGTGCTCTGCGCCGCCGTCAGATACGCCGCTTTGGAAAAGCTCTTGCAAGATTAAATTGACAGAATGTCTATTTAAATGATATAATATCTACATTATTAAAATTGGAGGAATACCAATGAAGTCCAAAAGAACAGGTAAGCTTTGGTTCTTTGTGATTTTCCTATTGATTCTTGCATTCACATATGCATCCTTCTTTGGAATTTACAATTACTATGGCGATACCAAAACAGTTTACACAAAGGGAGCCGAAGATATCCGTTGGGGTATTGATATAAGCGGCGGTGTTGAAGCCGTATTTTCTCCCGATATTAAGGATGCCGAAATAACTGCCGAGGATATGGAATCCGCCAAGGCAATTATTGAAACCCGTCTTGTTAACAATAATATTACCGACTATGAGGTTTATCTTGATTCTGCCAATCATCAGGTTATAGTTCGTTTCCCCTGGGCCGCAGAAGAAAGTGATTTTGATGCTCAGGAAGCCATCAGAGAACTTGGCGAAACCGCTCAACTTTCCTTCCATAGCGGCAGTGATAACTCCACCCCTGCATTTATGAAGGGTGAGGTTGTTGAAAGCGCAACCGCTACTTATGATGAGCAGTATGGTTATGTAGTAGCCCTTCGCCTTAACTCTACAGGCGCCGCCGCCTTCGCCAATGCTACCGCGCAGGCCGCCGCCAATAAAACCAATATTTCCATTTATATGGATAATGAGCAGATTTCTTCCGCTAGTTGTAGTGAAGCTATTACAGGCGGTCAAGCCATCATCTACGGTAACTTCACCGCCGAATCGGCAAGTGAACTTGCAAACCTCATAAATGCGGGTTCTCTCCCCTTCGCCCTCTCGGTTGATGATAGCAAACTTCAGATTATCTCCCCCACATTGGGCTCCAATGCTTTGGAAGTTATGGTAATCGCCGGCTCTATCGCGTTTGCCGTTGTTTGCCTTATAATGATTCTCCGTTACCGTGTTAACGGCGTAGTTGCCGCTATTGCCCTCTTAGGTCAGCTTGCCGGCACCATCGCTTGCATCTCGGGATTCTTCCCCGGAACTTCAAGTTTCACCCTCACCATCCCCGGTATTGCGGGTATTATCCTTTCTATCGGCGTCGGTGTTGACTGCAATGTTATCGCCGCAGAGCGTATCCGCGATGAATTCCAGAACGGCAAAACTATTGACGGCGCTATCGATTCAGGTTACAAGAATAGTTTGAACGCTATTATTGACGGTAATGTTACCATCGTTATTGTTTCTCTCATACTTATGGGTGCCTTCGGTACTTCTGATAGTTTCTTAACCAAGATTCTATCCTTCATATTCTCCGCCTTTGGTACCTCTATTACCGGCTCCATCTATTCCTTCGGTTATACACTTTTAATCGGTGTTATATTCAATCTTATTATGGGCGTACTTGCTTCCAAACTTATGTTGAAGAGTGTATCTCAACTCAAGTTTATGAGAAAGCCCTTCTTGTATGGAGGTAAGAAAAATGGCTAAGATTATCAATACTAAAAAAGCATTTAAAATAGCGGTTTTAGTTTACGCCGTAATTTTCCTTATCGGTATTGCTATCACCCTCTTTGCAGGCGTTAAAATGGATATCGACTTTAGCGGCGGTACCATCTTAAGTTATTCGTATGACGGCGAAATTTCCGAGAAAGATTTCGATAAAGTTGTTGACGGTGTTCTTGACAAACAATATAAATTAAGCCAAAACACCGCCATTTCGGGCGATACAAAGACCTATATCGTTACCCTTGCGGACAAGGAATCTTTATCTGCAGAAGTTCAGGAAAAACTTCTTACCGAACTCACCAAAACCTTTAAGGATAATAAGGTTGCTCTTTATGATTCAAAATCGGTTAACCCCTCTATTGCAGGTGTTTTCTTCCTGAAATGTTTTGCCGCAGTTTTACTTGCCGCGGCCTTCGTGGTAGTATATGTTGGTTTCCGCTTTAGAAAAATCGGCGGCGTTTCGGCGGCTCTTACCGCTCTTTGCGCATTGGTGCTTGACCTATTTGTCAGCTTCTTTGCTTGCGTAATTTTCCGTCTTCCCGTTGACTCTAACTATATCGCCGTTGTTCTCACTATTCTCGGTTACTCTCTTAACGATACCATCGTTATTTACGATAAAGTTAGAGAAAACGCTAAATATTATCCCGAACTCTCGGTTGCAGAGAATATGGATAAATCCATAACTCGTATAATGGTTCGTAATATCGTTACTACTACCACCACCGTTTGCGCAGTGCTTACCATTATCGTGGTTTCAGAGATTTTTGGTTTAACCTCTCTTCGCTCCTTCGCAATTCCTATGATATTTGGTCTGATTTCCGGATGCGCTTCATCACTCTTTGTTTCAGGTCCCCTCTGGGTTAAATACAGAGAACATAAGGATGCCAAACCCAAGAAAAATAAGAAGAAATAATAAAACAAAAAAGGAACGGAAAATCCGTTCCTTTTTTAGTTTGAATTGTAGGGGTGGGCCAACGCGCCTGCCCTTAAATTTTTGCAAACATAAACGGAACGCCCCATCGGGCGTTCCCTACGATAATATAAAATTTAGAAAAACACGCTATAGAGTTCTTTTTCTTCGGTTTCTATATTGCCCGCCGAGGCGTAATCACAAACGGGGGTTTCGTAAACAAATCCGTTCTTTTCAAACCTCGCCTTATAGCTTAATATCACATCTGCATCATTAGAACCCTTTGTGAGCGAAACCATCATATCCTCATCGGCTTTAAATTCGCCGTCAAACATTTCTTCGCCCGTATTGCCTATAAGCTTACTTCTGCTAAGTAATACCGCGCCTTTTCTGATGGTGCATTTTGCTTCATCTACCAAAATTCTGCCGATTATTCTATCGTACTGGGAAGGCCCTGCCATACGGGCAAATTCCCAATCCTTTGACTCATGTCTCTTAACCGCTCCCGACCACTTATTAATATGAGGAGTATTATCAAACCCTATCTTAATATTAATGCTATTCTCTGTTGCGGGAACCTCGAAGAAACCATCCATTGCCATATAAACCTTACCGCCAAAGCTGATTTTTCCAACCCTCGTCCAAACGGGGATTCTCAGTCTTATGGGGAGGGATTTACCCTCAAAACTTATATTAATATCGGCATTGGAGGTATTAAGGTAATCACCGCTCACCTTAACCTTTGCTTTAGTTTCCCCTGCCATTATTTCTGCTTCAAATTGGTGATAAAGGGCTATGGTTATACTCTCACCGTCACTAAACAACGCCGACTGAGCGGCATTTAAAAGGCCTCTTGGCATATTGTTTACGCAACAGTGATTATACTTCAAATTGGATTGAGCTACGGCCATAGTATGAATCCCCGCGCTGCAAACCGCTCGGGCTCCCCATTTGCCATCCTTATTGGCCGAGGCAAGAAGCGGATTATAATAAGCAAGCTCAATACTATCTAAATATTTTGCCTTGCCGGTAAGCTTGAAAAGTTCACTGCAAAGTCGTATATAATGGATAACATCGCAGGGCTCGGTCATAGAATTCTGCTCGTGGGCGGCATTATAATACTGGTCATTATAGCCCACGGAGAAAAGTATATTCTTTTCATCTTTTTCTAAAAGCTCGTAAAAGTTTTCGGCGGCAATAAGATATTTTTCCTCACCCGTTACTCTGTAAAGCTCGATTATTCCGTCAAAGCAAGAGAGGGATTCATAGGTTTTAGACCATTTCACAAAATTTTCATACCACTCACAAAGGCGTGTTTTGTTAAGTGAATTATATATAAGACCTGCTATTTTGGGAGTTTCCCAACGAGCCGCTATATCAAGGCAAAAATCAAGGTATTTTTTATCCTCTGTATAACGGTATAAAATAAGCATTGGCTTCATAATGGAGCCCGAGGGAAGTCCGCAGAATGTACCCGTATCTAATATATGGGTACCGATTTCTTTAAGCTCGGATATAAGATGATCGGCAAGGCGTATGGCGCCCTTTAATATTTCATTATCCTCTGTGAGAGAATAAACCTCAAGAAGTCCCCAAAGGGTATATTTTCTGCACCATATATTCCAGTTCCAATCGCAGTTCCAACCGATGATACTTTTTGTAACGGCAGGGTCGGCGGCAAAAACATTTTTAGAATCTTTGTAGGTTCCGATATATCCATCCTCGCGCTGAACGGTCAAAAGATTATGAGCGGCATTTTTCAAAAACTCTTTTAAATTTTCATCGTTTTTGTAACGGCAAACCCTTGCCGCGCTTATTATCCACTTACCCCAGAACTCGCCCTGCCAATAGCGAACGGCAGTTTCGTCGTCCACCTGATTTTTAAAGGCATCTTCACACTCTTTATAAACCGTATTTTTAGCAAAATCGGATAAAATGCGCTCTTCAAAGAAAATATCGGTAAGTCGGGCGATTTTACCCTCCAATTTTAAGTTTTCCAAAGCTACGGGATTAAAGGCATCCTTAATTTTATATTGAACCAATTTTACCACCCTTTCTCATTCTCATTTTAGCACACGCCCTTTGTTCTTTTCAACAAAATAGTGGGTTTTGGATAAAATTTTAATAAAATGCTAATTTTTCACAAAAAATTACCCGAGCGTCTTTTGCCGTTCGGGTAATTCTTTTATTATTTAATTCTGCCGAGAACCAATTCTCCCTTTTCGGGAAGGAAGGTGATATAACCGTTTATACTGTTTTTATCAATCTTTCCTTTAATTGCGCCGAACTTATACTTATAACCGTTATGAACATAGTGGATTGCTTTTTTATCCCACTTAACGATATTGTTATCCCATTCGTTAACGCCTTCGCCATGGCCCTGACCGTCCTCAACGAATTCTTTTTCGGGCATAGCATATCTAAACTGCCACTTAACTCCCTCGGGCGCCTTAAGTGTAATCTTATCGGCAACGGTGATTTCAATATCGCCGAGGTCTGTAATGGCCTTAAAGTTAAGAACGCCGTCAAGATTGGTAATCTCGGTTTTCTTAAACTGTACCGCTCTCTTTTTACCGTTTTTAACGGTTACGGGGTAGATACCCGCTCTTACGAACTCATTGCTCCAAACATAACCGTCAACTGCGGGAAGGTTATCATAGGTGCAGCTATGGGTAGCGCAATTTTTATCTATATATCTGCCCTTATATTCATCATCATAAAGATAAATATCGCGGAGCCAGAACATCTTATTTTGAACATAAACATTGGCGCGAAGGTCCTTATTATAGCACCAATAGGATTTTCTTCCGCTCTCAAAGTAATCCTCTTCTGCGGCATAAACGGAAGCGGGGGTGGTATCGTATCTATCCATAAACCACTTGGCAGTTTCGGAGAACTTTTCGACCACCATCTTGCCTTCGTCCATAAGCTTTTTAGCTTCTCTAACCTGTATAGGCGAACCGTCTTTCACGCCGTAAAGTCCCCAACCAAAACCGTTTTCCTGACCAATCTGGGTATAGGTGAATTGACTGTTTAAGGGGTTGCACTCATTTCTGTAATAGGTGTTTATATATTTTTCGTTGCCGCCTGATATTCTGCTTGCCGGCTCCATGGTCATAACGTTTTTTAAAACGGTGGGTGCGCCGCCTACGGTTGCGAGATAAGGATGGTCGTAGCAATAGATAGGACATTCACCCAACATTCTGAAGGCAACCAGATTCATCTGATTCTTTTTATCCTTTGCGGGAGCAAACATATTATTTTTATTGGGGTAGTAAAGGGATCTGTGACCGCCCCACATAGTATATCCATCGGTGCCAATCTGCTCACGGCACATACAAGAGCCTATAACACCGTACTTCTCTGACATATAGTTCATAGAGAAAGCGTCAATATGCCAAGAGCCCACAACAACAGGATAATAACCGAAAATCTCTTTGAACTTTGCAAAATATGTATCAATAAGCAGTTTTCTTTCATCGGGAGTATAACCGATAAGGAACCCTACTTCGTTATACCAATCCCAAGTAAAGCCCTCGCGGCCGCGCCACTTAAGACCTGCTGCTTCAACAAGCTGCTTTGGGATTTCAAACCAACCGCCGATTTCCACTCTTTTGCTATCCTCGGCAGAAAGCACCTTAATAAAGCCATCGTCAATAAGGGCATCGTACTGCAAAAGAAACGTTACAGGAACGTCAAATTCCTTTGCAACCTTCAGCTGCTCAACCACGGGTTCGATCATATAATCGAAATCGTGGGCTTGGTTTACACCGCGAAGAAAGTTGATAAAATTAATTCTTCTTATACATTCCATAAAAAACACCTCTTAAGGTTATTGATACTTTCATTATACCTTTTGGGGAGAAAAAAGCAACCCTAAGTTGCCCTTATTTTTACCATTTTTTAATTTCTTTTTAACGATTTTTCCAATATATAAAAAAGGAACGGCGCATCAGCCGTTCCTTATAAATTAAAATTCGCTTGTTAAAGAGAGTTTGCCGTTTTTGGCTTCGAATAAAATTTCGCCGTCGCGGCTCTTTTTAGAAATCTTGCCTTCGGCTACCTTAAGTTTATACTTAAAGTTATTATGCACATAATAAATCGCGTCTTTATTCCATTTAACGATATTATCATCCCAATCATTTACCTTATCGCCGTGGCCTTGACCATCTTCCTTTACCTCATCGTGAGGCATGGCGTATCTAAACTGCCAGCAAACACCTTCGGGAGCGGTAAGCTCAAGCATTTCGCCTGCGGTAATGGTAATATGACCGATTTCAGTAAAGAAGGTGGTGGTAAGAACGCCGTTTTCTTCTTTGGCTTCTACTACCTTATATTCTACCAAACGGTACTTACCGTTCTTTTCTACAACGGGATAAATACCAGCTCTTACAAACTCATTACTCCAGTTAAATCCGTCAACTGCGGGGAGAGCATCAAATACTGTTCCGTGGGTGGTGCAAGGGGTGGTGAGGTGGCGCTCTTTATAATTATCGTTATTAAAGTAAATATCTCTAATCCAGAAATATTTTTTCTGAGTATAAACATTAACGCGATACTTTTTATTATAGCACCAATAAGATTTTCTTTCACCGCCGAGACGGTCTTTTTCTGCTACGGAAACACTGCTCGGAGTATCTTCGTTATCGGCTCTCCATTCCTTAATTATTTGACTGAATTTTTGGAAGGTGATAAGCCCCTTATCCATATATTCTTTAAATATGGGGAACTGAACATTAAGGCCCGGTCCTATACGGCCCCAACCAAAGCCGTTTTCCTGACCTACCTGACTGAAGCAGAACTTGGAATTTAAGGAATTACAGGTATTATCCATATATCCTCTTACGAAATCGGGATTTCCGCCGATTTCGGGGAATGCGGGCTCCATTGTATTGGGGTGGTTAAACTCTTTACCCGCGCCGTATTTTTCAACTAAATATTTATGGTCATAGTTATATGTAAGATCCTCGCCAAGCATCTTAAATAGCGGTATATTAATTCTGTTTTTCTTATCAATTGCGGGAAGATACATATTATTTTTACTGGGATAATAGGGGTTATGGTATCCACCGAACAAACTGTATCCATCGGTACCTACTTGGTCGCGACACATACAAGAGCCGATTATATTATACTTTTCGGCCATATAGTTAAGAGAATGAGCATCAATGTGCCATGAACCGACAACTTCCGGGTATTCGCCCCAAATCTCTTTAAACTTTTTAAAATATTCATCAATCATTTTTTCGCGCTCTTCGGGGGTATAACCAACAAGAAAACCAACCTCGTTATACCAATCCCAAGTAAAGCCCTCGCGGCCGCGCCACTTAATACCTGCGGCTTCTACAAGCTGCTTCGGAGTTTCAAACCAAGCACCAACCTCAACGATTTCGGGATCCTCGGCCTTGATGATGCTGATAAAGCGATCGTCAATAAGGGCATCGTATTGGAGCATAAATGTTACGGGAACATTATATTCCTTGGCAAGTTTAATGCTCTCACGAACGGGAGTAACCATATACTCGATATCGTGGGCCTGATTTTCGCCTCTTAAAAAATTAAGAAAGCAATACTTATTATTCATTATTACCACCTCAAAATCTTTGGTTACCTTCATTATACAAAAAAAGGAGGTTAAGTCAACCCCCTTTTTGCTTTATTTTTTAAGTTTTTTTGGCTTATTTCCCTAATTTTTTAAGGAATTTTTCGGTTCTTTCAATGGCTTCGATAATATGCTCGGTAGAGTAGCAGTAAGAGGCCCTTATAAAGCCCTCGCCGCCCTTACCGAAGGCAGTACCGGGAACTAAAGCAACCTTTTCTTCCATAAGAAGTTTTTCGCAGAATTCATCACTGCTCATACCTGAAACCTTAATCGAAGGGAAGGTATAAAATGCGCCTTTGGGCTCACGGCAGGTCATACCGATTTCATTAAAGGAAGAAACCATAAGTTTTCTTCTTCTATCGTATTCCTGCTTCATATTTTCAACCGCTTCATCACCGTTTTTAAGGGCTTCGATAGCCGCATACTGAGCGGTGGTGGGGGCGCACATAATAGCATACTGATGAATTTTAGTAACGTTCTTAATTATTTCCTTAGGGCCGCAGGCATAACCTAGGCGCCAACCCGTCATAGAAAAGGTTTTGGAAAATCCGTTTATGGTTACCGTTCTATCCCACATTCCCTCAATAGAGGCAAAGGATGTATGGCGTTTGCCGAAGGTAAGTTCGGCATAGATTTCATCGGAAATAACGATTATATTGGTATCTTTCAAAACTGCGGCTATCTTTTCCAAATCTTCCTTTTCCATAATTGCGCCCGTAGGGTTGCAAGGATAGGGCAGAATAAGGGCTTTTGTTTTAGGAGTTATGGCCGCTTTAAGCGCCTCGGCGGTGAGCTTAAAATCATCTTCGGCACGAGTTTCGATAATAACGGGTTTGCCGCCCGCGAGAGCGGTCATTGGCTCATAGCAAACATAACTCGGTTGGGGGATGATAATTTCATCGCCCGCCTCAGTTATGGCGCGGATAACGCCGTCAATAGCTTCGCTTCCGCCTACGGATATTAAAATTTCATTTTCGGGATTGTATTTCATCCCGTATTTTCTCTCAACGTATCGGCTTATTTCTTCCCTTAGGGGCATAAGACCCGAATTAGAGGTGTATTTCGTTTTACCTCTCTCTAAAGAGGCGATTCCTGCCTTGCGAATATGCCAAGGTGTCTGAAAATCGGGCTCGCCTACACCGAGGGAAATTACCCCTTCCATAGTAGCGGCAATATCGAAAAATCTTCGGATTCCAGATGGCTTCATTTCGCTGACAGTAGTGTTAAAAACCTTACTGTAATCTATCATAATATATACTCTCTGTCGTCACCCTCGCTATCGCAGAGGATAACATCCATTTCTTTATATCTTCTCATAACAAAGTGGGTTGCGGTTGAGGTAACCGAATCGATAGTTGCAAGTTCTTTTGCAACAAAACGGGCGATATCGTGAAGGTCCTTACCCTTAACAACAACATTAAGGTCATAGCCGCCCGACATAAGATAAACCGATTCAACCTGAGGATAAGATGAGACTCTGGCCGCTACCTCTTCAAAGCCCAAATCGGCCTTAGGGATAACATTAAGTTCTACCATAGCCGAAACGGGAGCGTTTTCGCACTTTTCCATATCCACTATAGTTTTATATCCTTTTATTACACCGTCTTTTTCGAGGGCTTTTATCTCGGTTTCAATTTCTGCCGCAGTTACGCCTAACATCTTAGCCATCTGCCCCAAGGTATATCTTGCATTTTCGGTGAGCATTTTAATAATTTCTTTTTTCATTTTCTGCCTCCGCTCAATAACATTATTATTATATCCATAATACATAATTTTCCTCGTTTAGTCAATATTTTTTCCGCCACTTGCAAATATGTATATTTTTTGATATTATATAGATTAGTAATTTAAAAGGGTGTTTTTATGATAAATTCTACGGTTGCCGCCATCTCTACCCCACAAGGCGAAGGCGGAATAAGCGTAATAAGAATATCGGGCGATGAGGCCATAAGTATTGCGGACAAGTGCTTTTTCGCTTTTTCGGGAAAGCCGCTCTCTGCTCTTTCAGGATATAGCGCCGCATACGGCCGAATTAAAACGGCGGACGGCGCCGTTATTGATGATGGCGTTGCGCTGATTTTCCGCGCCCCTAAAAGTTATACAGGGGAAGATACGGTTGAAATTTCGGTTCACGGCGGCAGCGCCGCTTCCCGCGCGGCTTTGCGCCGAATTTTAGAATGCGGGGCGCGTCTTGCCGAAGGCGGAGAATTTACAAAACGCGCCTTTTTAAACGGCAAACTTGACCTTTCGGAAGCCGAGAGCGTTATGGGGGTTATAACCGCCC